>JAGONM010000024.1 GCA_017993055.1 Armatimonadota bacterium | reverse complement strand
TCGCCGGCCTTCAATGCGAATGCCGCATCCTCGAATTCCTTCGCCATATACTGCTTCCCGAAGAAACCAAGGTCTCCGCCCTTCTCCTTGTTGGCCGTGTCGTCGCTGTACTCCTTTGCCGCATCAGCGAAGGACTTCCCTGCCTTTATCTCGGCGGCTATCTTCTCTATCTTGGCCTTTGCTTCTTCTTCCTTCTTCGCCTTTTCGGCTTCGTCAGCCGTGTATGGAATGCGAACAAGGATGTGGCTTGCCTTGATGAAGCCCGCCAGGTCGTCGTCGGTGACCTTTACCTGGCGCTTGACGATCTCTCTCATCTGAAGATCGAACTTCACCCGCGCAAAGAAGTGCCCCGGCGTCATGCCGATGCCCTTCAGCGCCTCGTCAAACGTCTGTCCCGGCGGAATGCGCGTCTTGATCTCCTCGATCTTCGCCTTGATCTGATCGGCGGTGATCACTATCCCCGCCTTACGCGCTTCCTGCCCAACGATGCGCTGGTCTATCAGTTCCTCCAGCACCATCACTGCGTTCCAGTCGAACAATACATCCCCAAGGGCCTGCTTCGTGATCTTCTCGCCGTTCACTTCCGCCACCACGTCCGGCGCCCCGCTCATGTTGAGCGCCATCGCGGGCAGGGCGGACAGCAAGATCCCGACCACCAGTGTCATTATTACGGTTCTAGAAAGCATAGAGCGTCTCCTTTCGAAGCTGAATCCCGCAATATGTTACACCAATCGCGCAAGCAGGTCAATAGCCCGTTTCGCCTCATCGGTTCAACGGAGAAGCGCCTCCACCTCCGCCCTGCCCGCCAGTGACCCCTGCGCGCCCAGCCTCGTCACCGACAGGGCAGCCGCCGCGCCCGCGAAGTCGGCCGCCGCCCCGAGTGTCATGCCCTCGGACAGCCCAACCGCAAGCGCCCCGGTGAATGCGTCGCCCGCCGCCGTCGCGTCAACAGCGTCTACCGCGTGAGGGGCGATCCTTGTCGCATCGTCGGCAGTCACCATCAGCGCCCCGCGCGCCCCCATCGTGAGGATGACGGCCCCGCATCCCGCCGTCAGAAGCCGCCCGAGAAGCGCCGGATCGTCTGCCGCCTCATCCGCGCCGAGGCCGAGCAGCATGCGCGCCTCCGATTCGTTCGGGGTGAGCACGTCCACCTCCGAGAGAAGCTCCGCCGGCACAGGGCGCGCCGGCGCGGGATTGAGTATGACGCGCACTCCCGCCTCCCGGGCGATCCTCACCGCGCGCTCGACGGCTTCTATCGGCACCTCGAGCTGGACCACGAGCGCGTCGGCCCCAGCTATCTCGCCGGCGGCCCGTTCCACGTCTTCCGGGGAGAGCGACGCATTCGCGCCGGGGGCCACCGCGATCATGTTCTCTCCCGATCGGTCAACGAAGATGAGCGCCACGCCCGACGCGGCCTTCGGGTCCCGCGCGACGAAGCCCGCCGCGATCCCCTCCCGCTCCAGCCCTCGGACGGCCTCGTCTCCGTTCAGGTCCATGCCGACCTTGCCGACGAAGACTACCCCCGCCCCGAGCCTCGCCGCCGCCACCGCCTGGTTCGCGCCCTTCCCCCCGGGCACGCGGGCGAACGTCCCCCCGGTGACGGTCTCCCCCGGCGCGGGAAGGCGCTCAGTCTTGACGACCATGTCCGTGTTGCTCGATCCGACGACGACTATCCTGGGCATATCGGCCTCCTGCGCGGTCTTCGGGCGGCGCGGTCTCGTCGCGCCGACGCCTATGATTTCCCCGCCTCGCGCGCGTCTCCCTTCCCGGAAGCTTGACCCCCCTTCGCCTCCTCCCAAACCCCGTGAGCCTCTTCCCAAACCCCGTGAGCCTCTTCCCAAACCCCGTGAGCCTCTTCCCAAACCCCGTGAGCCTCTTCCCAAACCCCGTGAGCCTCTTCCCAAACCCCGTGAGCCTCGAGTAGGCGGAGCCGTAACGAGAGGCGGCTCCGGCACGAGGGTGGTGGTCGGGCCTCTCGTTACGCCCTTCGGGCTACTCGAGGAGATCGGTACTTGGCTCAGAGAGATCGGTACTTGGCTGACGGAAGCAGGAGGGCCTCTCGTTACGCCCTTCGGGCTACTCGAGGAGGTCGGTACTTGGCTCGAGGAGATCGGCCTTGGCGCGGGAAGGCGTAGTCCCTCTTCCCCTTTTGCCCAACCCCGTGAGGCCCCTCCCAAACCCCGTGAGCCTCTTCCCAAACCCCGTGAGCCTTCTGCCCAACCCCGTGAGCCTCGAGTAGGCGGAGCCGTAACGAGAGGCGGCTCCGGCACGAGGGTGGTGGTCGGGCCTCTCGTTACGCCCTTCGGGCTACTCGAGGAGATCGGTACTCGGCTCGAGGAGATCGGTACTCGGCTCGAGGAGATCAGTCTCGGACTTGAGGGCGTTGGTCTTTGAATCGGAGCGCGCAGCCAGGCGCTGTTTGTGGCCCTCCCAGTCGCGTTTCTTCGCCGCCTCACTGAGTCCGGCGAAGTCACCCCTGATCAGGGCCGATTTCTTCGCCTGACTCCACTTCTTTACTCTTCGCTCGGCAATCTTGGCCTCATCACGCGTGGGCAGACTCTCGCACCAGACAAGCCGGACCGGCCGCCTCCGACTGGTATAGACGCACTTGCCTCCGTGCTGGTGCTCGGCGAGGCGGTTCTCCATATCATCCGTGTGGCCGACATAGTATGTGCCGTCCGCGCACAAGAGCATGTAGACGTAGAAGGGCTGCCCCATCATGTTCTCCTTAGAAGAGAGGATAGTGCACCTCTCGTTACGCCCTTCGGGCTACTCGAGGAGGTCGGTCTTTGGCTCAGAGAGATCGGTCTCTGCTCCAAACGTTCTGTTTCGGAGGCATTTCGACGGCGACCACGGCCATCACCTCCCCGGGCTCGTGTAACTCCTCACAGACCCCGTGAGGCTCCTCCCAAACCCCGTGCTGCTCCTCCCAAACCCCGTGAGCCTCCTCCCAAACCCCGTGCTGCTCCTCACAGACCCCGTGAGCCTCGAGTAGGCGGAGCCGTAACGAGAGGCGGCTCCGGCACGAGGGTGGTGGTCAGGCCTCTCGTTACGCCCTTCGGGCTACTCGAGGAGGTCGGTCCTTGGCTCGAGGAGATCGGTACTTGGCTCAAGGAGATCGGTACTTGGCTCAAGGAGAAGGGTCTTAAGCTCGAGGAGGTCGGTATTCCGCTCTGCCCTGCCCTGCCGCGCGGGGGTAAAGAGACTCCCGGCGGAATGCCACAATACATATTAGAAGGCGGGCCGCGCAATGGTGCGGGGGAGCCCGCCGCGCACGAGCCGGGCTTTTCGAGCCGCGGAACGCGGCCCCTCCCTCGAGGGACGGAGCTTATCCCTCGAGGAATGAGGCCCGACCCTCGCGGAACGGGGCTTGTCCCTGCGGTGACGGCGCCGGACCCTCGCGGGATGAGGCTCGTCCCTGCGGGGATGGAGCCCGTCATCGGCGGCACGGCGCATCATGACACAAGGAGGCATTGACGTATGGCAAAGAACTACATTCCCGTCAACGACGAAGTCTATGAGGCATGGCTGATCAACTTCGTCAATATTCTGGAGGTAAACCTGGCTGCAGTTGGACTGGTTACCGACGACCTGGTGCCGATTTCGGAGGCGAAGGACGACTTTATCACTCGGCTTGAGGCGTACGGCCTTCAGTCGGGGCTGGCCCGCGCGGCAAGCGAGGCGAAGAAGGGATCGAGAAAGACGAGCGAGGAGATTCTGAGGCCGCTTGTACGCCGGATAAACAACCATCCGGGGATGACGGACCAGCTTCGCACGCTGTTGGGGCTGAGGCCTCAGTCAATAGCGCAGCAGGCGACGCCGATAGAGGAGATGGTGCCGGAGGTATTCCTGGAGTCACGCGTGGGAGTGATCACAATACACTGGGGACCGAACCCTCAACAGGAGAATCGGAACGGGAAACCGGAGGGAGTGAAGGCGGGCAACATCTACCGGAAACGGTCGGACGATGAAGAGTACACGCTGGTGGCGTCGGCGACGAAGTCGCCGCACTACGACTACGTGACGGGGCCGGCGACGGACTACACGTACGTGGTACGGTACAGGGGCACGACGGCGCAGGACCTCTCCGCCCCGTCGGCGGCGGAGACGATCGCGGCACGGGGCGACCTGGCGGCGTAGGCGAAGGAGAAGCTCGAAGCAGGAAGCGCGAGACATGAGACAAGGAAGTCGTTAGTGATCTCCGTGACTGGGGCGGGGCCGAGTGCATGGGCCCTGCCCCTTTTTTGCGCGTGGGGGCAGGAGGAATGCGGACGGCGGGTGGATAAATGGGATATGAGGCTCGGGGAAGTCGTCCCGGGCCTACATTGTGACATTTGGCACAAAGTGCTATAATGCCTGCGTGCAGCGTGACGGGGGCGGGAGGACCTCTCGGTACGCCCTTCGGGCTACTCGAGGAGATCGGTACTCGGCTTGAGGAGGTCGGTACTTGGCTTGAGGAGGTCGGTTTTGGTGCGGGAAGGCGTGAACCCCTTGTGCCTCGTTCGAAACCCCGTGAGCCTCGAGTAGGCGCAGCCGTAACGAGAGGCGGCTCTGCTGCGACGCGACAGGAGACACCTGATGCCTGAGGCCCTGATGGAAGAAAGAACGCTGATAACGGACGACCGGTCGTTCCTCGCCGAGGTGGAGGAGCTGAGCGGCCAGAACATAAAGTCGTGCTACCAGTGCGGGGAGTGCACGGGCGGGTGCCCGGTGGCATACGCGGCGGACATCATGCCGAACCAGGTGAGCCGGCTGGTTCAGCTTGGGTTGGATCGGGAGGTCCTGGGGTCTTCGATGATCTGGCTGTGCGTAGGGTGCGAGACCTGCGCGACACGGTGCCCCCGGGGGATAGAGATCAGCCGGATAAACGATGCATTGAGGGAGATATCCATCCGACGGGGGATCGCCTGCCCCGAACCGAAGGTGAAGACGTTCCACCAGACGTTCCTGCGGTCGGTGGAGCGGATGGGCCGGGTGCACGAGGTCAGCATGCTGGGGGAATACAAGCTGAGGAGCCTGGACCTCTTCTCGGACCTGATTTTGGGCGCGAAGATGTTTTTGAAAGGGAAGCTGGTGCTCGTCCCGAAGGCGATACGAGGGATGCGGGAGATCAAGCGGGTGTTCAAGGGGACGAAGGGATAGAGGTCAGGGGATACGATGAAGTACGCATACTATCCGGGGTGCTCGCTGCACTCGACATCGAAGGAATACGACCTCTCGACGCGGGCGGTCTGCCGGGAGCTGGGCATCGAACTGGAGGAGATCCCGGACTGGAACTGCTGCGGGGCGACGTCGGGGCACGCGACGAACAAGGAACTGGGGCTGGCCCTGCCGCTTCGCGATCTGGCGAAGGCGGAAGAGATGGGGCTCGACGTGGTTGCGCCGTGCGCGGCGTGTTTCAGCCGGCTGAAGGCGGCGGATCACCTGGCGAAGGACGACCCGGGGCTGGTGAAATCCGTGGCGGAGAAGACGGGCCTCGCGTATGAGGGGAAGATCGGCATCCTCTCGATGCTGGAGGCGCTGTCGGCGGTGCCGTCGGAGGAGATACGGGCGCGCGTGAAGCGGGAACTGGCGGGGTTGCGGCCGGCATGCTACTACGGCTGCCTGCTGATCCGCCCTCCGAAGGTGGCATGCTTCGACGACCCGGAGAACCCGACCTCGATGGACGGGCTGATGGCGGCGATCGGCGCGGAGCCGGTCGAGTGGCCGTTCCGAAACGAGTGCTGCGGGGCGAGTCTCGCTCTGTCGCGCTCGGACATCGTGGTGAAGCTGGCGCAGGGGATCCTCTCGATGGCGAAACGGTCGGGGGCGAACTGCATCGTGGCGGCGTGCCCCCTGTGTCAGGCGAACCTGGACACGCGGCAGGCTCAGGCGGAGGCGAAGTACGGCGAGAAGTTCGACCTGCCGGTCTTCTACTTCACGCAGCTGATGGGGGTAGCGTTCGGGGTCGCGGAGGCGGACCTGGGGCTCAAGCGGCTGATGGTGGATCCGACGCGGGTCCTCTCCGGGATAGGCGCTGAGTAGGCGGAGATGATTCCGAGGGGGCTGCGGAGCGAAGAGATCATCAAGGCGCTGGAGAAGGCGGGAGGCATGAAGCGGCCCGGGAAGGGCAGTCACGTGAACATAAAGATGCCGAACGGGCAGTTGATAACGGTACCCGGGCACGGAGAGGTCAAGGTCGGCCTGTTACAGGCGGCGATCCGAAAGGCGGGACTGACGGTTGACCAATTCCTCGGATTCCTGAGGGGGTAAGAGATGGAATACACGGTGATCATCCACCCTGCTGAGGAGGGCGGCTACTGGACGGAGGTGCCGGCGCTGTCGGGATGCCTGTCGCAGGGCGAGACGGTCGAGGAAGCGATCGAGAACACGAAGGACGCGATCGAATGCCACCTGGGGTGCCTGCGCGAGGAGGGGCAAGAGGTGTGCGGGGAAGAGAAGCTGCTGATAACGCACGTGCGCGTGGCGGCATAGATATCTGAAAGGTCATTGGGGATGGCAAGAGTCGGCGTATTCGTCTGCTGGTGCGGATCGAACATAGCGAAAACCGTGGACGTCGCGAAGGTAGCCGAGGCGGCGAAGAAGATGCCGTCGGTAGTCTACGCGACCGACTACAAATACATGTGCTCGGAGCCGGGACAGAACCTGATCAAGCAGGCGATCGAGGAGCACAAGCTGGATCGGGTCGTGGTGGCCTCGTGCTCGCCTCGGTTGCACGAGCCGACGTTCCAGAGATGCATAGGCGAGGCGGGGTTGAACCCGTTCTTCTTCGAGATGGCGAACATACGGGAGCACTGCTCCTGGGTTCACGAGGACAAAGACGCGGCTACGGAGAAGGCGATAGATTTGACGGCGATGGCCGTGGCTAAGGTGGCCCGTAACGAGGCGCTCTTCCGGCAACAGATCCCTCTTACAAAGAAAGCCCTGGTGATCGGGGGCGGCGTCGCGGGGATCCAGGCCGCTCTCGACATCGCCGACGCGGGGTACAAGGTTACCCTCGTCGAGAAGACGCCTTCCATCGGCGGTCGCATGGCTCAGTACGACAAGACCTTCCCCACCCTCGACTGTGCCGCGTGCATCCTGACGCCTAAGATGGTGGACTGCGCGTCGCACCCGAACATCGAGATCATGACCTTCGCGGAGGTGGAGAGCGTCTCGGGGTTCGTGGGCAACTTCGACGTGACCATCCGCCGTCGGGCGCGTAGCGTTGACATGGAGAAGTGTACCGGATGCGGAGTCTGCTATGAGAAGTGCCCTGTCAAGCTTCCCTCGGAGTTCGAGTGCGGGCTCGGGCAGCGCAAGGCGATCTACGTCCCCTTCCCCCAGGCCGTCCCGAACGTTCCCGTGATTGACCGCGCCGCCTGCCGCTATTTCCAGCAGGAAGGGAAGTGCGGCGTGTGCAAGAAGATCTGTCCCTCGGACGCCGTCGTGTATGAGCAGGAGGATGAGATCGTCAACGACCGCTATGGCGCGATCGTCGCGGCGACCGGCTTCGAGGTCTGGGACCCCGCCGCATATGGCAACCTCGGTTACGGCAGGTACCCGGACGTCATCACGGGGCTCCAGTTCGAGCGCCTTATCAACGCCTCCGGCCCCACCGACGGCAAGCTCGTTCGCCCGTCCGATGGAAAGGTGCCCAAGAGCGTCGTATTCATATCCTGCATCGGCTCGCGCGATGACGAGCACGGCTACCCCTATTGCTCGAAGGTCTGCTGCATGTACAACGCGAAGCACGCCCTTCTCCTGAAGGAGAAGAACCACGACGCGCAGGCCTACGTCTTCTACATGGACATCCGCGCGAACGGCAAGGGCTACGAGGAGTTCGTGCGCCGCGCCATTGACAAGTACGGCGCTATCTACGTCCGAGGACGCGTTTCGAAGGTCTATCCCCTGGGCGACAAGCTGATCGTGCGCGGGACCGACACCCTTGCGGGCAGGCCGGTGGAGATCGAGGCGGACATGGTGGTCCTCGCCTCCGCGATGGAGGCCCAGCCCGATGCCAAGGACCTCGCGCGCAGGCTCGGCATCTCGACCGACGAGTACAACTGGTTCAGCGAGGCGCATCCGAAGCTGAAGCCCGTGGAGGTCCTCACCTCCGGGGTCTATCTCGCGGGGGCGTGTCAGTACCCGAAGGACATCCCGGATTCCGTCGCGCAGGCGTCCGGCGCGGCGGCGAAAGTGCTCGGGCTCTTCTCGAAAGAGTACATCGAGTCCGAACCGACTGTCGCGGAGGTGAACGAAGATACTTGCGTGGGCTGCCTGCTCTGCAAGGAGGTCTGCCCGTATACCGCGATTGAGGAGAAGACGATTTGCGACCGCGCGGGCAATCCGATCAGGACGGTGGCCGCCGTCAACGAGGGCCTCTGCCATGGATGCGGCACCTGCGTTGCTGCATGCCGGTCGTCGTCCATTCAGCTGAGGGGCTTCAAGGACAACCAGATTCTGTCGGAGATTGATGCGCTTGCGTTTGCGGAATAGGCGGAACACATGTCAGACAGTACCGTAATCGAAGAGGTTAAGGCGAAGGAGCCGCCAAGGGAATGGGAGCCGAAGATCATCGGATTCCTCTGCAACTGGTGTACGTATGCCGGCGCGGACCTCGCCGGGTCGAGCAGGCTGAAATACGCGCCGAACATGCGCGTCGTCAAGGTACCGTGCTCCGGACGCATCGATCCACAGTTCGTGATGAAGGCGTTTGAGCGCGGATTCGACGGTGTGTTGGTCTCGGGTTGTCATCCCGGCGACTGTCACTATGCGAAGGGCAACTACTACGCCCGGCGGCGCATCATGCTCTTCCAGCGGATGCTTGAGTTCATGGGGATCGAGCCGGAGCGGTTCCACTTCGACTGGATCTCCGCGGCCGAGGGCCAGAAGTTCGCCGAGGTCGTGGAGCAGTTCACCGAGCAGGTCAGGAAGGTCGGCCCGTTCAAAGGCGTTGGAGCGGTAGGGTGATGGAGTTCGAAGTGCAGCTCAGAGACAGAGCGAGAGAGCTACTGGAAGGCGGGCAGTCCGATATCATCATCGGATACGAAGCGGGGACTGCGCCGTTCAGTTGCGCGCCCCTGTGGGCCAGGTCGCCGGAGGACGTCGAGCGTCTGGTGTGGAATCCGACGTGCGTGAACAACCTCGCCGTCTATCTGCCCCAAGCCGTAAAGCAGGGCAAGGTCGCCGTTGTCGTCAAGCCCTGCGACGCGAAGTCGGTCGTCGAACTGCTGAAGGAGAACCAGATCGAGCGCGAGGATGTGAAGACCATCGTCGTCCCCTGCCCCGGCGTACTGAACCTCGACGCGCTGGCAGAGATCGATCTTGCCGACGTGAAGTCGGTCGAGTGGGTGAACGACGGCATCAAGGTGACCAGCGGATCGGGCGAGGTGAGCATACCCAGGGAGAAGGCGTTCCTCGCCAAGTGCCTCTCCTGCACGCTCGGCGATCCGGCGATCGCGGACATCAAGATCGGCGAGCAGCCCGCTCGAACGCCGATTACCGACTCCAAGACCTCAGTCGAGGAGTATGAGAAGATGTCGCCGTCCGAGCGCCGGGAGTTTTGGGGGAAGCACTTCACGAACTGCATACGGTGCTATGCGTGCCGTCAAGCCTGCCCCGCATGCTACTGCAAGGAGTGCTTCACCGACAAGCTCGGCCAGATGTGGTTGACCCGTTCGACCGACCCGACGACGAACTGGTTCTTCCACATGACTCGGGCGATGCACCTCGCGGGCCGATGCATCGGTTGTGGCGAGTGCGAGCGCGCCTGCCCGATGGGCATCCCGCTCTCGCTGCTGAACAAGAAGATTGACATGGATGTCGCCGACATGTTTGGGGACTCACCCGGCCAGAGTCCTGAAGGGCTGCCGATACTTGGCGCGTGGAGAGATGACGACCCCGACCCGTGTCCGGAAGAGTAAGGTGTACAACCGTGGAGCCTAGAGTTATTCTTAAACAAGATATCGCAGCTTGGCTGAAGGGCCTGGCGGATGAGTACGAGGTGATCGCGCCGGTAACCGAAGACGGCGTCACACGGTTCAGATCTGTGAGCGATCCTTCGCTGATTGACCTAGGCCCGACGCCGTCGAAGAGCGGTCTACGCGAGTGCTTCACTCCGGAGACCGAGACGCTATTCGAGTACAAACTCGAAGGCCTTGGCGCAGAAGTAACGGCGCCGGAGAGCATCAAGAAGAATCGCCTGATCTTCGGCGCGCGGGCATGCGATGCGGCTGCCCTAAAGTACGTAGATGCGGTCTACTCCAACGTCGAGCCGGTGGATGTTCCGTACTTCGATCGGCGCGAGCACACCTTCATCGTCGGAGTGTTCTGCGACAAGCCGTCGTGGGCGTGTTTTTGCACTGAGGTCGGCGATTTCCTGGCGAATCCGATCAACACGGACGCCTTCCTATATGATCTCGGCGACAAGTACTATGCCGAAGCGCTCACACCAGAAGGCGAGGCACTCCTTGGCTCATCCCATTTCACCGCAGCGACCGATGCCGACAGACAGGCAATCGAGACTTTGAGGCAGTCCGTTCTGTCGAAGCTCCCGGCCGCGGTGGATCACGCGGCCGCGTCTCAGTCGTACGACTGGGACGACGCCATGTGGACCAGGCTCGCGGAGAAGTGTATCGGATGCGGGGCATGCACGTTCCTCTGCCCGACCTGTCACTGCTTCGACATCATGGAATGCGCACAGGGCCGGAAGGGCACGCGTTTCCGCTGCTGGGACAACTGCCAGTTCGACAAGTTCACCCTCATGGGCCACGGGCACAATCCGAGACCTTCGAGAAGGGAACGAACCAGGCAGCGCGTCTTCCACAAGTTCAAATACTCCCCCGAGCGCTATGGGATACTCGGATGCGTCGGTTGCGGGCGGTGTATCTCCACCTGCCCGGTAAACATAGACATACGGCAGGTCATCACAGAGATCGAGGCGTAGAACGACCAATGTGCGATAATCCATATGTGCCGAAACTGGCGACAATCGAGAAGGTGATCGAGGAGACCTGGGACACTAAGACGTTTCGAGCTGTTTTCGACGATGAAGAGTACCGGGAGAGCTTCACCTATGAGCCCGGGCAGTTCCAGATCGTCTCCGCGTTCGGCGTTGGCGAAGCGACTTTCTGCCTCACCTCGACTCCAACCCGTAAGGGGTTCGTGGAGTTCTCCGTCAAGAAGGTCGGATCGGTCACAGCGGCGCTCCACGAGATGAGCGAAGGCACAACCGTGGGAATCCGCGCTCCTCTAGGTAACTGGTTTCCCTACGAGAGGATGAAGGGCAAGAATCTCTGGTTCGTCGGTGGCGGAATAGGAATGGCCCCTCTGAGGTCGCTGCTCAATTTCTGCCTCGACAACAGGCAGGATTACGGCAAGATCAACATCATCTACGGCGCCCGCTCCACCGGCGACCTCTCGTTCAAATATGAGTTCGACGAGTGGCGGGGGTCGTCGGATGCGGAACTGTTCCTCACTATCGACAAGGAAGAGGAAGGCTGGGACAAGAACGTCGGCTTCGTGCCTGCCTACCTCATGGACCTGAAGCCGTCGCCCGAGAACGCAGTCGCGATCACCTGCGGCCCGCCGATCATGATCAAGTTTGTGCTGCCGAACCTCAAGGAACTGGGTTTCGAGGACGAGCAAATCTTTACGACGCTCGAAATGAAGATGAAGTGCGGGATTGGAAAGTGCGGCCGCTGCAACATCGGCCGGTACTACGTCTGCACCGACGGCCCGGTCTTCTCCAACGCACAGCTCAAGGATCTTCCGCCGGAGTATTGAACCGGCTTCACGCACTGTGCTATACTCTTCCGGTTGAATCCTGCATCGGGTATTCGATCGGGATTGTGAGTCAACACCACGACTTCACGGAGGTTTGCGGCATGAAAGCCATCTGCTCGAGGAACGAGCTTCATCACGGCGTCCAGACCGTCAGCCGGGCGGTTGCCGGACGCAGTTCTCTGCCCATTCTTAACAACGTGCTCATCAGGACCGAGGACGGCAAGCTGAGGCTGATGTCTTTCGACCTTGAGATGGGCATTGAGTCCACTATCCCCGCGACCATTGAGGAAGAGGGCTCGCTGACGGTTCCGGCCAGAGTGATTGCGGAGTTCCTTACGACTCTGCCGGAACTGGATATCGTTCTGTCGGTGGACGAGCAGAACGCAGTCAACGTGAAGTGCCAGAACTCTGACTACACGATCTACGGCCTCCCGCCGGAGGAGTTTCCAGCCCTGCCCGAAGTTCCAGACGAGCACAGCTTCGAGATCACCCAGGCCGCGTTGCGCGACATGATCAAGCAGGCGATCATCGCGGTGTCACCGGATGAGTCCAGAGCGATCTTGACGGGGATACTTCTGCAGCTTCAGGGTGATGAGATCCGACTGGTCGGAAGTGACGGGCATCGTCTCGCATTGCGGACGTCCCAGGTTGCGAACGCGTCGGGTGAGGCCACGGCTATCGTACCCGGTCGCGCCTTGAGCGAGGTTGGCCGCATGCTGGAGGATGAGGACACGCCAGTATCGGTAGCGATCTCGGAGAACCAGATAAAGTTCGACGTGAACGGCGTGTCAGTTGTCTCTAGGCTGATCGAAGGACAGTTTCCCAACTACGAGCGCATAATCCCGCAACAGACGGAGAAGAAGCTCATCATGCCGGCCGAGATGCTGCTGTCTGCCGTCCGCAGGGCTTCTATCGTCGCCCGTGAGAACGCAAATCGAGTGGTGCTCCGCACCGAGGGTGACCGCCTGACTGTGACCGCCGAGAGCGGTGATGTCGGCAAGGCCTACGACGAGATTGAGATTGTAAAGGAAGGCGAGGACATTGAGATAGCCTTCAATGCAAAGTATCTGATGGAATACCTAAGCGTCGTGGACACCGAGGGAATCGCGATGGAGCTTTCCGGACCGTTGAGTGCGGGACTGATCAAGCAAGTCGGGAAGGACGACTATCTTTACGTCGTCATGCCGATGCAGATCATATAGCGTCCGCAGAGCGATCGGCCTATTCTACTAGCATAAACGCCCCCGACCGGGATTTGATCGGGGGCGTTTATGCTTGGAATCGTCGATCTATCGGATTAGAGTGAACGCGATCACCATGCTGCCGAAAACGAATCTGTACACCACAAAGAGCGCGGCACTCCGCGTTCGCAGGTATGACATCAGGAAGCCGATGCAAAGATAGCCTACGATTGCCGATGATGCGATACCCACGACAAACGGCAGCAGCTCTGATGAACCCAGCCCGTTCCGCAAAACACTCGGTACTTGGTACACCGCCGCTCCGAGAATGATCGGCGCTCCGAGGAGGAACGAGAACCGCGCTGAGGCATCCCTCTGCAGACCGCAAGCCATTCCCGCCGTGATGGTAACACCCGAACGCGAAACCCCCGGAATAATCGCAAGGGCCTGTGCGACTCCGATAATCAACCAGTCCCAGACGGTGACCGACTCAGCCGCGCGCCTCTTCGCCCCGTACCTGTCGGCCAGCAGTAGGAATATCCCGAGACCGATTGTAACGACAGCGACGAGGAGGAAGCTAGAACGGACACGGTTCTCGACGGTCTCTTCGAGGAACTTCCCGGCAAGTGCGGCAGGAACAGTGGCGATCACGATCGGCCAGAGCAGCATGGTCCCGGTCGAGCGCTTCATGCCCAGCCACCTGCCGAGCTTGGTCGCGCTCAGGGAGTCCCGGATCATTCCGTACCAGTCCCGCCAGAAATAGGCGAGCAACGCCAACAGCGTGCCGAGATGGAGCGCGACATCGAAGGTGAGGCCGAAGGACTCCCATCCGAGAAGCCACGGTATGACTATGAGGTGTGCTGAACTGCTGATGGGGATGAACTCCGTCAGTCCCTGAACGGTCCCGAGGATGATTGCCTGTAGTAGGTCCACTTGTCAACCTGTAAGTCCTAGGCTCCGCCTACACCTTGTCAGCGGTTCGCAACAGAGATTCGGGGGCCGAAGCGGAGTTAGAGTTCGTCAGTCCCCAGACTCTCAGTTCTTTGGGCTTGATGATGTAGTATCGAATCAAGGTGCGCACTATCGCGGCCGCTGGAGCGGCCAGGAACATCCCAAGAATGCCGAAGAACTCGGCGCCGATCAGCAGAACGATGATGACGAGCGCAGGATGTAGTTGCATTCGATGTCCTATGAGCTTGGGCATTATGAATTTGCTCTCGAGGAAATGCAGAGTCGTGAAGAAGACGAACATATACAACCCCAGCATCGGCGACTTGATAGTGGCTAGGAGTACGATTACCACGCCAGCCACGATTGGCCCGACGATCGGTATCGCGCGAGTGATCGCTGACAATATGCTTAGTAGCAGCACGTACTCCATGCCGACGAAGCTGAGGACCGCGGCGACGACGAGCCCCGCGATTAGACACAGAATGATCTGACCGATCACATAGCTCCGCATCACACTGCTGACTTCATGTAGAATCGCCAGTGCTTCACGTCGCGCGCGCCTCGGCGCGAGCGCGACGAACTCGCGCTTCAGTGAACGGCTGTCGAGCGTGAAATAGAAGGCCAGCACCGGGATCAAGAATACCTCAGCCACATGGCTTAGCCAGTCGAGCGTTCGCTTGAACAGAGAGGACGAGAAGGCGATGACCTTATCCTGCATCTTGTCCAGGCTGTCGGAACTCAGCAACCTCTGGAAATCCGGGGAGAGCGTGGAGTGCCATTCCCTGATGCTGAGCATCATCTGGTCTATCTGCGCCACATAGCTTGCGAAGCTCGCCTTGATGCCTGTGACCTCCATCTCCAGGTGGCCGAAGAATGCCAGCATCGTGCTGATGCCCAGGCTGATCAGTACGACAAAAACAAGAATCGTAGCGATCAGTCGTTGAGTCCTGCGCCTGATTCCACGGACCCGATGCCTGCACAGGATGTCCACGAGCGGGAGTATCGCATAGGTGAGAGTCGCCGCGAGCAGGACGGCGACGATGACCGCCCTGACCCGATACACGAAGTAGCCGACACCGAGCAGGAGCACGAGCCGCAACCCGACCCCCCAGATCAGTTCGAACACACTTTCCACGCGGGTCTTCGCTTCCATTCCATCCTCAGTCCAAGCCGAAGAAGCTGAAAAGAGCTTCCCTTATTCGCATCGACGCGCTTCCGTCCCCGTAAGGGTTGACCGCCTTCGCCATCGCATTGTACGCACTTGAGTCCCGCAAGAGTTTCGCCGTCGCCTCGAATACCCTGTCGGTCTCCGTACCGATCAGCGTGGCGGTGCCGGCTTCCACCCCCTCGGGGCGTTCCGTGGTCTTTCTCATGACAAGCACCGGCTTCCCCAGTGATGGCGCCTCCTCCTGCACCCCACCGGAATCCGTAAGAACGATATGCGCTTTCTTAATCAGGTGGACGAACGGTACATAGTCCGGCGGCTCGATCAGATGCACCCGTTCCGCGCCCTCGAGCGCGGGGAAGACCGTCTCGCGAACAATCGGGTTCTTGTGTAGCGCGAACACTACCTCCGTGTCGTCGAAAGTCGCCACGATAGCCCTGATAGCGTCGCAGATATTCTGCATCGGCTCTCCCCAGTTCTCACGCCTGTGCGCGGTGACCAGGATCATCCGCCGCCCGTCCGTCCCGACCCTCGAGAGAAACGGGTCGTCGAAGGTCCACGGTCTCTCCGCAACCGAGAGCAGAGCATCTATGACGGTGTTCCCTGTAACGTAGATTCGGCTAGACGGGACGCCCTCGGCCAGCAGGTTCTCTCGGGCAGCCGGTGTGGGCGCGAAATGAAGGTCGGCCAGAACGGTCGTCAACCGACGATTCATCTCCTCTGGAAACGGATCGTACTTGTTGTCAGTTCGAAGGCCTGCCTCGATGTGCCCAACCGCCACCTTGTGGTAGAATGCTGCTAGTGCCGCAACAAAAGTAGTGCTGGTATCACCCTGCACCAGGACTATATCCGGCTGCTCCTTCTCTATGATACCCTGGAGACCCTGCAGAACCCGGGTCGTGATCTCCCCCAGTGTCTGCTTTGGTTTCATTATGTCCAGATCGTAGTCTGGCTTGATGTCAAAGACCTCCAGCACCTGATGGAGCATTTCGCGGTGCTGACCAGTGACCGCCACCACGAGCTTTATCCGATCAGGGAACTTTCGGAGTTCGTGAATGACCGGCGCAGTCTTGACCGCGTCAGGCCGAGTGCCACATATTGCCATTACCTTTATCGGCATGCTGCCTCCAGTTGCCTCAGGTGCACGTCGCAGGATGAACCGCTCAGCTCCTCGCGATGAAGAAGATCGCAAGCGCAGTGATCCCCAACGCTAGACATATCCCGTATATGAGCAGGACAGTCTGTTTGTGAGTGAAACCTCGCTGCATCAGCCTGTAGTGCAGATGGCTGTGATCCGGCCTGTGCAGGGGGAGACGGTTTCGCCATCGCTTCCACACCACGAACACCGCATCAAATATCGGAACTCCGAAGACCAGTATCGGAAGCGCGACCGCAGCCGCCACCGCTACCTTGAACGCACCGATGATGGATAGAGCCGCCAGCGCGAAACCGATGAACTGGCTACCGGTCGTGCCCATGAAAATCTTCGCGGGATTGAAATTGAAACGCAGAAAACCGATGCACGCCCCGCTCAGGGACGCAGCCATCAAGGCGACCGCAGGCTGGGTGGAGAGATACGCCATGAATGCGAGACATCCCGCGGCAATGGCGCCGATTCCGGCCGCCAGACCGTCGAGGCCATCCATCAAGTCCACGGTTTTCGTCAGGCCGAAGATCCACAGAATGGTTACGGGTGCCGTCAACCAGGAGAGTGCGATCATCCCCTCTCGAAACGGATTGGAGACCAACTCGATCTTTACGCCGAAGCCCATGAGTACTACTGCCGCTCCGACGATGCCGAGAATCTGAACAGGAGCCGATAGTTCTTTAACATCGTCAATCATACCAATAGTCGCCACTATTGCTCCCGCAACTAGAATGCCGAACATCCGGGTATCCAGTTTCAGATCCGGGATCCAATGGTTGCCTACATTCAGGACGACAGTGACGGCGATGGCGAACCCGGCGTAGATCGCGAGACCTCCCCACAGCGGCACCGGCCTACCGTGAATGCGCCGCCCGCCCGGGACTGCGATGACGTTGAGCCGTGTAGCCAGCCTCCTCACGCGAGGAGTTAGAGCGAACGACAGGGCAAGCGCGAGCAGGAATGCCAGTACTTGGAAGTTCATTGATCTCGTGTTTCCACACGGCCCGATTGTACACAGCAGTGTGTGGAGTCGCCGTCTACTATCGCTATCTCGATGCCCGCTTCCCTCAGAAGCTGCATGGAGAACTCGTCAGGATAGGGCCCCGTGTAGACTATCCGCGTTATGCCCGCGTTGATCAGCATGCGGGCACAAACACTGCACGGCTGATGGGTGCAGTACAAGGTAGCACCCTTCGTGGAGACACCGTGCTGGGCGGCCTGGATGATGGCGTTCATTTCGGAGTGAAGAGCCCGGCACATTTCCGTTCGTGTACCGGATGCGATACCTAGTTGGTCGCGCAGGCACCCGACTTCGAGACAATGACCGAGTCCCGAAGGAGCCCCATTGTATCCCGTGGTCAGAATCCGCCGGTCGCGGACGATCACCGCACCTATCTGACGACGCTCGCACGTCGAGCGTTTTGCTACGACATGCGCAATCTCGAGAAAATACTGATCCCACCCTGGACGGTGCCGCTCGCTCTCACTCATCGTAATCACCCGTACAGTGGGAACTCGGTGCATAGCTCTCCCACCACTCCCCTAACCTCTCGGCGAACTGTCTCGTCGTCAATATGGTTCAGCACTCGGTGGATCAGTTGCGCAATCACGTGCATTTGCGGCTCGGACATACCTCGAGTCGTCAGAGCGGGGGTGCCTATGCGAATGCCGCTGCCGATATACGGTTTCTCCGGATCGAACGGGATGGTGTTTCTGTTGGTCGTGATGCCGGCATCGTCAAGGGCCGTCTGCGCCACTCTGCCATTGATCCCCAGCGGAACGAGGTTGACCAGTATCAGATGATTATCCGTGCCGTCTGCGACCAGCTTGACACCGTTCGCCATCAGCGTATCGGCAAGAGCGGCTGCGTTCAGACGAATCTGCCGCTGATACGACTTGAACTCGGGCGTCATTGCCTCCCTGAAACAGACTGCCTTGGCGGCAACAACGTGGCAGAGCGGTCCGCCCTGCATGCCGGGGAAGACCGCCTTGTCGAGACGCTCGGCGTGGTCGGACCTGCAGAGGACCATGCCCGCTCTCGGCCCGCGCAGCGTCTTATGAGTAGTAGAAGATACGAAATCCGCGTAGGGTACGGGTGAGGGATGTTCCTCGGCGGCCACGAGCCCGGCGATATGAGCCATGTCCACCATAAGGTGCGCGCCGACATCATCCGCTATCTCGCGCATGCGCGGGAAGTCAATGATGCGCGGATAGACTGTGGCGCCGCCGACGATCACTTTCGGCTTGTGCTCGCGGGCGAGTCGAGCCATCTCGTCGTAGTCAATCAGCTCAGTCTCCCGATCCACACCGTACGGGACAACATTGTAGAGCTTGCCGGAGAAGTTCACGGACCTGCCGTGAGTCAGATGCCCGCCGTGGTCGAGGTTCATCGCCATGTAGGTATCGCCCGGCTCCATCGTAGCGAAGTACACGGCCATGTTCGCCTGGGAGCCGGAATGCGGCTGGACGTTGGCATGATCGGCGCCGAAAAGCTTCTTCGCCCGCTGGATAGCAAGGTTCTCCACTATGTCCACGTGCTCGCAGCCGCCGTAGTATCGCTTGCCGGGGTAGCCCTCAGCATACTTGTTAGTGAGGATGCTACCCTGGGCTTCGAGGACTGCGCGGCTGACGAAGTTTTCAGAGGCGATCATCTCCAACTTGTCGTTCTCGCGGGCCTTCTCGAGTTCGATGGCCTGAGCTATTTCGGGGTCAGCCTCCGTCAAGCTAGCTGTGAAAGACGGGCACTTGAGCCGCAACTCCAACGTCCGCACTATTCGCATCCTCCCTCATTGTCTCTTCGCTCGATTGCCATCATTTTGCGGACACGGCCGCCATGACGTTCCTCGGCTGGATACTCGGTTGTCAGCCACGTGTCAACGATGTCGAGAGCGAGACCGACGCCGGTGACGCGTTCGCCGAGCGTCAGCACATTCGCGTCGTTGTGCAGACGCGACATTCTTGCGGAGTACGTATCACCGCACAATGCGGCTCGGATGCCACGAACCTTGTTTGCGGCGATGCTCATTCCCACTCCCGTACCACAGACCAGGATGCCGACGTCGAACGTGCCCGAAACCACCGAGTCAGCCACTGCCAGACCGATATCCGGATAGTCTACGCGCGACTCGTCGTGTGCGCCGAAATCGGTGACGTCCGCGTTCTGATCGCTCAAGTGGCGCAGTATCTCGGTCTTCAGGCGATAACCGGCATGATCTGATCCGATGGCGATTCTCATACACGGGATTATACTATGCGCGGAAACCGCTTGTAAAGCGCACGGGCTGACTCCATGCCGCGTTGACAAGGCATCGGGAAGGTTGGTATCATCAGGCATCATTCGGCATGGATCGCCTCAATGCTTGAACTCGAGAAGATTCTCCACGACATAGATGCTTTCGGAAGGGAGAGTGCGGAGTCCGCTCGTGGAGCCGAAGAGCAGATCCATGCAGCCGACGGTGTCATTCGGAGAATGGCATCCGATCCGGACAGCGCGAAGCATCGAATCCGAGAGGCCCGCACGTCATGGCTGCTTTCGAACTTCCAAGAACCACCAGACCGCGCATTCCCCTGCCCCGATCTCCCGATGCCTCACGCGGTCGTCGCGGTTGACGGATCTCAGATTGCCCCCGACAAGCATGAGGTTTCTTACTGCTTTCTGATCAACACCTCGAGCGTCACGCTCTATTACGGAGTCCCGGAACGGCCAACGTTCCGCTCGTTTCCGAAGCTCTGCTACAAGGAACAGGACATATTCGAGGAATACGGTGGACGAAAGGTTCCTGTGGCCGAGAAGCTTCTCGCCATACGTCGAGCATCGGCCGAGGGTCTGGAGATGCTCCATGCGATCCGCGCCGCCGCGGATACGGGTGTGCCGGTGGTCGCGCTCATGGACGGCAGCCTTATTCGCTGGTCCCTCGAGAACGAGCCGCCGGACTTCAAGGAGAAGGTTCTGGAGGAGTACCTTGCCACGTTCGACCTTGCCAAGAGCCTCGGCGTCCCTATCGCAGGATACATCAGCGATCCCGGGAGCAGGGACTTCACAAACTCAATGCGCGTTATGCTCTGCGACATGCCCGACGTGAACTGCGACCGCTGCCCGCATCCGGACATCGCCGATCGTCCCTGCGAGCGGCTTGGCCGACTGACCGACCGCGCGGTGTATGGGAGGCGGCTCAAGCAAGGCGAACGCTCCGTGGTATTCACGAGCCAATCGAGGATTCTGGAGTCATACGGCGAACACAAGATCGGGGCGTTCTACCTGAGCGTTGGCATGGAAATCGCTCGAATCGAGATCCCGACCTGGGTCGCGGAGAGCCCCCGACTGCTTAATGGGATACACTCGGTTTGCTCTGACCAGGCGGGGAAAGGTCAAGGATATCCCGTTGCACTTAGCGAGGCACACGACAAAGCGGTGGTTCGCGGACCAGAACGGCGCGCTTTCTACGAGATTCTGGAACGCTCTATGATCAAGCATGGGGCGCCGGTGACACGCAGCCTGAAGCGGATATCGAAGGGATACTGACAGCGATGATGACGGACGAACACGAGTTTATCGGCGAGATCATCGAGGCGAGTACATCCGAGTTTACGGCCGAGAGCTATACTCTTCACGCACCGCCCAGGTTCGGCAGCTTCGTCAAGATCCTGATGGATACAGGGATGGATGACATGACGCCGGTCGTGCAAGAGACTCCGGCCTCCGATCCCGACGATCCGTTCGCGTTCCGGGCAGCCGAGGGATCGTTCAGCGCAGACTACGACGCGGTTATGGCCGGGGGGGATATCGACACGTCTACCACCCTTCAGCCGGCGATCTTCGCAGTCGTCTACAGCGCAACGACGACGAGCACCGAAACTGGCAAGCAGCCCCGTGCATACTGGAAGGCAGAGGACGAACTCGCCCGCGAACAGCCTCAGCTTGCGGAGTGGCTGCTTATGACCAAGTTCCAGGCAGCGATCGTTGGGTACGCGCACGGGAACTCCATCAGGCAGTACCTCCCTTCCCTGCCCCCCAGAATCCACACGCAGGTGTTCGAGTGCAACGCAGAGGAGATCGCACGCTTCACTGACCGCACGGACTTCCTCCGCACCTTGGTGGGCTTCCACAACGCGCCGTGTGACGAAATGGTCGCGGCGTGCATTCGTGAGGCCCTTGCCGCGCGGAACGGAGATCGCGATTTCATCGTGAACGCCGGCAAGGAGCTGGCCAGCCTCCTGCGGGACGACTACGAGCGGTTGCGTGCGATCGTCAGGAGGATTCGATAGATGGATCAAGTCATGTCCCCCAGCGAGATCGGACAGATAGTCCAGGGGTCGCTGGTCGAAGGCCTGGAGATGAAGCTCGATGCGGGGAACAGCGTTGAGGACGTGCGGGCGGGGAAGTTCGTCGTTGTAGAGGGCGAGAAGTTCCGCTTCTTCTCGATGATCACGGACGTGACGCTCAGCACCTCGGCTCGCGGACTGCTCGACAATCCGCCGGGCCGAAGCGACGAACTGATGCGCTGTATACTGAGCGGTACAACTACCTACGGAACCATCTCCCTTCGACCGATGCTGATGGTGCCGAAGAACGACCTGGAGTCGGACCTGTTGCCCGTAAAGACGATCCCCGGCCACTTCAGTCCGGTGCTCCCCGCAACGGGACAGGATGTCAACCGGATCTTCGGTGACGAGAACGAGAACGTCAGGTTCTTCAACATCGGCACCCCTCTGGACATGGAGGAGACGCCGGTGTGCATCAACCTCGAACGGTTCGTCGAACGGAGCAACGGCATCTTCGGCAAGTCAGGCACGGGCAAGACCTTCCTGACGCGCATCATGCTCTGCGGAATCATCAAGAACCGCAAGGCCGCGAACCTCGTATTCGACATGCACAGCGAGTACGGCTGGAAGGGAACCGTCGAAGGCGACCGGGCCGAGGTGCGCGGACTGAAGCAGTACTTCCGCGACCAGGTGGCGGTCTTCTCGCTCGACCCGGACTCGTCTCGCCGGAGGGGAGCGCCGATCGACTTTGAGGTGAAGATTCCCTACAGCCAGGTGACGGTGGACGATATCGTCTTGCTCCAGCACGATCTGAACCTGTCCTCAACGGCGGTAGAAACGGGCTACGCGCTCGTGGGCCGGTTTGAGGATCGCTGGCTGAGCAAGCTCATGGAGATGGAACGCGACGACATCGACGATTTCTGCGAGCACAACAATGTCCACCAAGGCGCGCTGTCTGCCCTTCAGAGGAAACTGCGAGTATTGGCGGAGAGCTGTAAGTCGTTCCTCATCGACGACTCAAAGGACACGATCGACGTCGATGCCGTCAAGCAGATCATGAGTTACCTCGACGGCGGCAAACACGTCGTCCTGGAGTTCGGCCAGCATACCCAGCCGCTGAGGTACATGCTCGTGGCCAATATCCTGACGAGGCGTATCCACGGAAAGTACGTCGAGAAGACGGAGGAATCGCTCGGGGGAGACCGCCCGAAGCCTCTGCCGCTGGTGATCACCATCGAAGAGGCGCACAAGTTCCTGAGCCCTTCGGTTGCTGGCCAGACGATCTTCGGGACAATCGCGCGAGAGATGCGAAAGTATAGCGTGACGCTGCTGGTCGTCGATCAGCGACCGTCGGGGATCGATGCCGAGGTACTGTCACAGGTCGGCACGCGCATCACATGCCTGCTGAACGACGAGAAGGACATAGACGCGGTGATGACCGGGGTCAGCGGCGCGGGGGGCCTGAGGAGCGTCCTGGCGAGCCTGGACAGCAAGCAGCAGGCTCTTGTGATCGGGCACGCGGTCCCGATGCCGGTCGTTGTGAAGACCCGCATGTACGACGACCAGGATTTCCGGCGCAGCATGGGCCATCCGGATGGCGGGAAGCGGGCCGAGCAGGCCGCGCGAGAGATGGACATCGACTTTGCCTAGAGTGGAATAAGCATTTGAACACGGCGGTTCGAATCATAGTACTCCTGATTACCGCGTTTCTCTCCCCGTTGCAGGCCGCCGACTTGTCGCCCAGTCCCGAATTCCTGGATGTTCAGGTTACCGGTGAGTACCAGGAGTTCGACTTCGACTCAAAGGCATTCCGCGCCGACGGAGATGCTAGGGTTGTGTACGGGGAGACTACCGTCACGGCGGACTCCGTAGGCGGAAGTTTCGTAACGGGTGCGTTCGACGCAGAGGGACAGGTGGTCTTTACCCAAGGCGAGCGCATTATCACAGGCCACGGTCTGGTATACAACTACCGAACCAGGATCGGTAGCTTTCGCGATGCAAGTGCGTCCATCGAGGGTTTCTTGTTCCGCGGGGAGGAGTTGGTGTCGAGCCCGGAAGGCTATCTCCTCAAGAAAACCCGATTCACCACCTGCGATCAGGAGTCACCGCACTACTATCTCTCGGCGGGTGAGTTGCGAATCCAACCCGGGAACAGGCTCTCGGCGCGGAGATTGAGGATGGTCGCCTTCGGCAACACGCTCTTCAGTATCCCGAAGTACAGCCTCTTGCTGAGAGATCGGGACACTGCGGGTCTGCAACTCCCCTCGGTCGGCTTCACTGGACGGTATGGCTTCTATACCGAGCATGCCATTGACATCGCGGGCGGGCGTTCTTCGACCGGTCGCATGACGCTTCGCATCTCAACTCGACAGTTCCTTCAAGGCAGCCTGATGCTTCCGGATGTTGCCGGCACACCTTTTGGGTTGCGAGCCGCATATCTGGAACCGCACTATGCGGGAAGACGATCTGATGTTCTGGTCTCTAGACTCCCCGAACTTACGTGGCAGCTCCGCGCCGCCGGAGACCCCGGTCTCCGCCAACGCCCGGAGAACTCCATCACGCTCTCGGGTGACTTGCTGGATCCTCTCAAGGCGCGCGAAGCGCGGTCCGGCATAGGCGTTATCGCGGAAGCGGGACTGGGATACTTTGCCGAGGAGCCTTCAGGTAGAGGGTCTTCCCGAGCCGATTTGCGGGCTCTGGTATGGATAGGTCCCATTCGTCTCTCCGACACGACAAGAGCGATGCCTGCCATGATGGCCCGCTATTCCCGGTACGGGACAGGTGATGACTATATGAGCATTGGGGGTCAGCTTGCCGCCGAGCATCGGCTCGGGCCGGACTCTTACATCGCGTTGACTTATCTGACGCACGCCGTAAGCGGCGCGACCCCGTTCGAGTTCGATCCCGTGGAGATCCAGGAAGAACTCGCCGCAAGACTGCGATATCCCGTAGGCGGCGTCTCCTTGGACTTGGGACTACGATATGACGTCAGAAACGACTCCGTATTCGATACGCTAGTCTCCGTAGCCAAGCGTTTCCACTGCCTGGAGCCGAAGCTAACGTGGCGCAACCGCTTCCGTGAGATATCCCTGAGCGTAAGACTCGTGGATATCTGAGACGCCGACAGCCCGCTCCCTCAGGGGGAGCGGGCTGTCCTCCTTCTGCGCCGATCCGATGACAACAAGCTAGTCGTTCACCAAGACCTCGAACGAGGCATACTCCGACTCGATGAGATCTCTCTCCTCGAAACACTCGTCATCGTCGTCATCCACAGTTTCAGGTGCCTCGTGCCACTCCAACTTGCTAAACGGCTCCACCCTCTGTTCCTGGAATATGTGGCCGTGCACCGGACAGCTGATTGACCTGGTGCTCAAGACGCCCTGTTTGACGATGGACAAACGTTCCTGGCATCCCTCGTGCGGACACAGCACGGATTCTCCTCCGTACAGTGCTGCCTCTGCGACTCTCAACACTTCTTTCGCGTATGCGTCTCTCGTCATGCTCATTTTGATGCGATCCTTTTCAGGGTATCGGTTGCCAGTCGCTGGCAATGCGAGGCCTCCGACCCGATCGTGACTTGCACTGCAAACAGGACGCCCTGTATTATAGCACAAACAACTGGCGAACACAAGTTCGAAGGTCGCCCCGAAAAAGAGAAAATCCCTCGACTGCACGGGGCCAATCCATCAGCGCAAACACTAGTTTATACGGCTGCGATACTGATATGGTTCCGGCAGGCACACCATTCAGATATGTACGGCGATCTATTGCGAATCTCCGTGTGCATCACGATTCTTGACTTTCTCGCACGAACTATTCGCTATATGCGATGGAAAATCCTCCCAATGCCCGAAGAGTCTCTGCAAACGTTTTCATATCGTCGGTTACGATCCGCCGGTCTAGAGCGCATAGTTGCCTCGAACGCGTCCTGCAAAGCAGGACAGCTCCCGATACCCGATACCTCGCAGAAGTGAATGGCCGCGGGCGAGGTCGCGATCAACGTTGCACGGAGTGTGCGCATCGGCCGTCACAAGAACGGGAATACCTCGCACAAAGCACCCTGCGAGAATCTCGGATGACGGGTACTGCTCGCCCGCCGGGACGTACCATCCAGACGTGTTCAGTTCGACTGCCATGCCCGATGATGCCAGCGCATCAAGGGCCGATGAAACCCGTTGCGAGGTATTCGCGACCGGGCGGTATCCGAACTTCTTTGTAAGGTCGAGATGCCCGGCAAAATCAAATACGCGACTCGCGGCCATCTCGCATAGTCGAGTCCAGTATCCTCGCACAATATCGTCCCGCTCTGACTGGGATAGAGGCTCCCAGTCAGCGGCGCTGCCATCTATCGGAAAGCCGTCCACGGAGTGTACCGAGCCGATGACATAGTCGAATGCATGTTGGGAGAGTATGTCGCGCAACTCGCCAGCAGTCTCCGGTATGTAGTCGGCCTCGATACCGAGCCTGACAACCGTCCCTCCCCCAGACTCCTCGCCCGCTGCCCGCACCTCTGCGACGTAGTCGTCTAGAGCATCGAGCGGCATCGCCCAATCCTTGCGCCTTCGATCAGGAGTCAGGACGTAGTGATCCGACAGGCCGACCTCCGAGATTCCGATCTCGCCGGCCACACGGACGAAGTCAAGGATCTCACCCTCGCCGTCGCTCCAGCGCGAATGACAGTGGTATGAAGTGATCATTGCCGACGTCCGTGATGCAGCGAGCCGTCGACGAACTGCTGAAACTCGATCGGATTGCCGTCGGGATCGTGAATCCAGAACTGCCACGAGCCGTCGGCGCCCATCCTAGGCTCGGAATCCGGGGTAATCCCGTTCGCGACCAGTTCGCCGTGGAGCGTCCGGATGTCGTCGGTCTCTATGCAGAAGTGAGAGTATCCCGCGTGCGTAGGCTGCACATAGGACCCGGTGGCTCGCGGGAACAACTCGACGAACTGGTAAGGAGCTATCCGAAGGTAGATCAGCCACAGGGAGCCGTCGTCCTTGTGCAGCCGGAAATGCTCGTGCACGCCTGGAATGCGCGTGTAGAAGTCCAGCGCCCGCGCGATGTCGGTCACCCATACGGCCACATGAGTCAGGCCTCTCAGCATGAAAGCCTCCAGTGCAGTCGAACGAGAGACGATTAGTTCCGTCATCTGCCTTGCAGTTTGGCCGCTCACTCCCGACTAGATAACGAATTGCTCCAGATAGCGTTTCGAGAACAGGAGGCCGGCTCGCCGCCGGACGCCCACCCAGTCGCCAGAGTGTGGTTCGATGTTCACGTCACCCGGATAGTTCTGCTCGTAGAGGACTGCAAACATGGCGCCCCAGTTCGTTTCGTCCATGCCCGGCATCGGGTCGGGAAATCGCTTGCCCCCGATGGCAAGCGAGCCCTTCGCGTGGACATGGTAGACCCTCGTGCCCCAGTCCCGCAGTTCCACCAGGTAGTCCCGACCGTCCCCGATGGCATGCGATGGATCGTACTTGATGCCGAGTCTAGGGAGCGCGGGCATCAACATATCCCAGGCATCCGGAGCGACGGCGAAGTTGCCCCAGTGGCAGTTGTACAGGGCGACTCGAACACCTCTGGGCTCACCGTACTCAATCAGCTTCCCCAGATGATCGGCGGCGCGGCTGACGTTCTCGGCGAGCGATCTGTTCTCCGGATGGCCTCCTCCGGTTACGAAAAGAGGTGATCCTATCGCCTCGCAGAAGTCAATCGTCTTCTTGGCATCCGAGAGGTGCCGCGCCCGCTCCTCAGGATCATCGGAGATGTAGTTCCTGCCGAAGAGGCCGATCATGTTGAACGGAACGCCATATTCCCTCGAATACCTGGCCAGTTCCGGGGCCATAGGAAGGAAGTCAATGTTGTCGCTGCCGTTCCATTCGACGCATCTGAACCCGTTCTCGCTGGCGAATCGAAAATCATCCTCAGTCAGGTCACAGATGAACCCGATGCGCATCTGATTACTCCTTTCCGCAGTAGAGTGCCACAGGACGTCTGCGAATGCACGTCATGGCTGAGTTCAATGCCGCTAGCTATACGCCCTCCCTGCCAACGAAAGAAGCACGACCAGGGCGTGACGCTCTGGTCGTGCTTCCGCAGGGAGCGATCAGGCGAGTACCGCACTACTACTGCGGCGGTCGGGGAGGACCCCCTTCCCCGCGCTGACCATCACGGCCCCCCCAGCTGCCGCGGTCACCGCGGTCGGGGTTGTTCTGTCGCCACTGCTCTCTCATCTGGTCCATCTGTTCGCGGGGGATATTCTGAAACACCATGCGCCCCAGCTCCCGCATGACCTGCATCTGTGTCTGCGGTTGCATCTGCGAGAAGTAGTTCCACACCTGGCTGGCGGCGGCTGATACCTCCGCCGGCGGCTGACCGAGCGCGCTCGCCTGCGGAGCGTTCGGACCCACCGGCTGAGGAACCGCCCGTACAACGTAGATAGGTCTCAGCTTCAAAGAATCGGATAGCGGGCCAAAGTCCACGGATCCTGCCTCTGCTGCCGCAATGAAGACCGTATCCTGTTTCTTCAGCGGATTCTGGACGATCAGACTCGTGTTGCCAAGCCCTTTCAGTGCATCTATCAGCGCTAGAATTCTCTGCGCATTTGGCCGCTCGTTCGGAGCGATGCTGACACGTGCACTGTACCATTCGAGATTGTTTGGCTTACAGATGGTGTTGAGTACATCCTCGATCGGAACCTCGTTGATGAAATTCCCACTCACCTTGCCCTTTACGGTCGCGTCGCCAAGAATAGTAATCTGCGCCTTCTGCGAAAGCGCCACCAGCGCGTCCGCGGCGTCAACATCCTCAAACTGGATGATCACCTTTGTCCCCTGGGCAGACTGCGCAGGCTCATCGGCCGCGAACACCGCACAGGTCAACAGGCAAGCCAGACCAAACATCATAACCAATCGCATCATTCATACCTCCTGTATTTCTCCGAGGCCTCACACCCCGGTCATTAGACGCATCACCGCGGCGCCGGGTATACAATCCTCTGGACACGCACCTACTCGTAACCCTTGTGGCTGCATGCGCCGCGGAAGGCGCGGTAGCACTGCTCGTAGATGTCTCGACGCCTGGGATCCGGCTCCACTTCCATTCCGGGCCGAGCCATGCCGACGACCGCCGATTCAAGGCCGTCGTAGAGTGTCCTCGAGGCCGCCACGACGGCGGCGCCGATTGCGCATTCTGTCGAGACCGGGCGCACCATTCGCTTCTGAAGAAGGTCAGCCCGAACCTGCAGCCATTCCGGGCTGCGGGCGCCGCCTCCCGTCGCGTAGACAGTGTCACCGACCTCCGCCCCCAGGTCCGCAAGCAGCTCATAACACCAGCGTTCCACGTACGCCACACCCTCTAGGTAGCCCGCGTACAGCTCCCGACTGTCTCGCGGCTCCCCGATGATGAAGCCTTCGGCTTCCGGATTGACGAACGGAAGGCGCTCTCCTCTGCGAACGAGGGGGTAGACCAGCAGCGCGGTAGGCGAATACTGAGGGACATACGCATTCAGCTCGGATAGATTCCGTCCATGGAACAGTTTCTCAAGGCACTCGGCCCCGGAGTTGCTCGCGCCTCCAGGGAGCCACGAGCCCTCGGGGTGCGCATGGCAGTATATCCGCCCCTGTGCGTCCTTGATCAAGTTGCTGGACACCCCCCGAATCACCAGCGTAGTCCCGAGCGTACTGCTCCAATCGCCGACCTTCACAGCCCCTGATGCGAAGAATCCAGCCGTACCATCGGTCACTCCCGCCACTACGGGCGTTCCTTCGAAGAGACCAGTGCTTCTCGAACACTCAGTGCTCACCTCTCCGATCACCGTGCCCGGCTTCACTACCTCCGGCAGCTTGCCTGACGGAATACCCAGTGCCGACTCCAGGAACGGCGGCCATCGGCCTTCCAACAGATCGTATCCCGTCTTCAGCGCATTTGAGGTATCAGAGATGCCCGCACTTCCGGTCATCATGCCAACTATATAGTCTGCGGCGTGGATGAAGACAGCCTTCTCGAAGATCTCGGGTTCGTTGCGGCGCACCCAGACGATCTTAGGCAACGTGAATCCACTCGAGAACGAGTATCCCATCCGCTCGGTCAGGTCGGCTCCCGCGGAGTTACACTCTAGTGCCTCGGAAGCCGCGCGGGTGTCATTGTACATGATCGCGGCGCGAAGCGGCCTGCAGGCGGAGTCAACCGCGACCAGCGTCCCCGAAGTCGAGTCCACAGCGACAGCGTAGATATCCTTCGCTGAGAAGCCCTTCTCGTGCAGTTGACCCGTGATATCCTGCAGGCTCTCTCTGCAGGCTTCCCACCAATCCGTCGGGTTCTGCTCCGACCATCCGGGGGGCAAAAGTTCGACCTGATCCGGGACCGCAAACCTGCGGGACACCTGCGCCGCAACGTCCCCGTTCGCGTCACATACGACCACTCGGACTCCCTGTGTCCCTACATCTATGCCCGCTACGTACATGAAGTACCTCGCAAGGAAGCCTTGTTCGGATCAGGCGGCAAGAGCGCGTGAAGACGATCCCTCTCACTCAGAATGCGATCGGTGCCAGGCTCGACTGCATATACGGCTCCGTCGATCATTCGAGTCTCCAAGAGGCCGGCGGCGAACTTGTTGCCCTTCAGGTGGGGCGCGTCCAGGATGCCAGATCTTATCACCATCGCAAGATTCTCTGGCGACGTGAGTGCATCCGCACCGCAGCCTTTTCCTGCCGCGCGAATAGCTTCCACAATCTGCATCGCCTCCTGCTTCAGTTGATCCCTCCGCTCAACGACGTGTGGATCCAGAGCCCCCTCGGGCATACCGAACAGGCAGTTCTTGAGCACACCCCTTACGATCTTGCAGCTTTCGATGACGTCATCTGCAGTCGCAACATGATCTCCCTCCGAGAAGCCCACGACATGCATGATGTGCGGCTTGATGCCGAGCGCGAGGACCGCGGACGCCGCGAGCTGCCCCTTTGCAGTGTCCATATCCGGGGAGAGACTCGTGAGACCAGCGCGAACCTGGCGCATCGAACGGAACCCATCGTCGTGAAGAGACTCGATCAACTCAGCTTTCGCGAGCATCTTTGCCAGGTCCATGGCCCCACCGGTATTGGGCGGCGTGTTGAACATATACTGCGCGATGTAATACGCGACCCCCATCGCTTTCGCGTTGTAGGCGGCCAGGTAGGCCATCGCGACAGCCAGTGCGTCGTGGGCATCGCGAAGGCTCCAGTGGTGAGACTCATTGACCTCGACAGGAATTCCTCGCTCGGCATACCAGGCCATCGCCTCCTGGTTCTCGCGTATGGCCTCCTCAGGGCTGCGAGGCGAGCGTCCGTCAAGCGTGCTGTACCAGCAGAGAGGGATCGCGGCCCATGCGTTGTTTATGGTTTCCAGCGCAAGTTCAGCCCATTTGATCAAGTCGCGGGTCCCGCTGTAGATGCGAAGGAGTGGGAAGTTCCCGCACCGGGACGCCTCGTAGATTGCCCTCAGGTCATCCGCCGACCGGATCGGAACACCTCCTGCTCCGTCCAGCGTCGGATCCATTTCCTCAGGCCGAAAGAAGCTCTCCTGCGCATTCTGGTCCGGTCCTATTGAAATGACATCTACTGTGCGGGACTCCGCAATCTTGCGGATGCCTTCGACCGTCTGTTCCATAGTCGGTCTGCCGAAGTGGTGCCGCAACAGAGGATAGGGTTTCTTCTTGTCCAGACGCTCTATCTGCGTCGAGCCGAAGTCCTCCTGATCGTCGGACAGGTCGCTTCCTTTGAGGTACCCGATGACCTCTTCGGGAAGTTCCAAACCGTCGAACGCTCTCTCGAAGATGCCGGACGCCTTGGCAATCCGGCAAACGGGGGGAGTGCCGCCGAAGACGAGCCTCGTCCCCTGGAGGTTCCTCTTAACAAGGTGGTCCTTGAACTCAGCGAAGAGCCCGGACGCCACCTCAGGGGTCAGCCGAAAGCTGACGCCCGCCACGTCCGGGCGATGCTCCTCTATCGCCTGAGCGAATCTCTCAACTGAGACAGCCGGCCCGAGAAAGACCGTCTCCCAACCGATGCTCTCCGCCAAGCGGAGGAAGTTCACGACGCCAGCAACGTGGACACAGTTGCCGAGCGCCCCAGCGATCAGCTTCTTGCTCATGCGGGACCTTCCGTGAGTTCACCCTCCAGCACCAACCGCCGCACCTGTTTGAGAGTGAGCCCGCTAAGCCCGAGGCGCTCGGCCGTGCGGCCCTGCGCCCAGTAGTCGCACTGGTGCAGCAGTGAGCCCAGATGTATGATAGCCTTGGTAGTCGGTGTCGGCACTCCGACCATATCGCCGATCGATGCTATCGGTACGAGGCTCATCGGGATGTCCTCGCTGATGTACCGAGTATATAGCGTCTTGGGTGCCTTGATGCCGTCGTAGCCGCGGTTAGCCCGCATAGCTTCGTAGAGAGTCGGGCCTGCCGCATCGTAGGCTACGTACAGCCACTCCCGCGCGCTCATACAACGGAAGCCAAGCGCCTCCGCGACTGCGACTCGCTCCCGGTCCATGTCCTCCAGGATCAGCGACATGGTCGGGGTAATGCCCTCGGTGTAGTAGTCGAAATCGCCGTGAGTGCTCTCGATCCGCGCACCGTTGAGCACTGTCACCGCGGGGTGGAAGATCGCTCCGATGTTGTCCAGGCTAGTCTTCATCACGTTGTCGCCGGGCACGAATTGAGGATACGCGTGCCTTAGCGCCTTGATGACCTCCGGTGTACGATGCGCCGGGATCGCCGCGATGGGAATGTTGTTCTTTACGCGGAATATCTTCGTCTGCCCCGGGTTCATCGACCGCGCCGCATAGATGAAGGTCTGTGCCTCGGCCACGATGACATCTGCGGTCACCTCGTGCTCGCGGAGGATGCTGTGGACCTCCAACGCACCACCGGTGCGCCCGGGGTGCAGCACGATCATCTGTCCATCGACGAGATGCGGCGCCATCTGCTCCGCCATGAAAGAATGCCCTGTCGCGGGCACCACGACCATCAACACATCGGCACCCTTCAAAGCCTCCTCGATGTTGTCCGAGACCACGTCGATCTTGGCCATCCCCCTGGGGAGATCGCCGCCGTCTGCGATTAGTTCGATTCCTCCCTGGGCCTGTATGGGACCCAACCTTTCAGGGTTCCTGTTATAAAGGCTCACACTGAAGCTCATCAATGAAAGATGCGCCGCCATGGCGGTGCCGCCGTGGCCGGCGCCCAGGACGCAGAATCTTGGAAACTCTCTCATATCGCTCATTGATTCCTTCCCTCGACCATGCTCAAGTAGTCCACTTCAACGCGCGCTCCCTGCTCATCCGTCGGATCGAGCCTCAAACGGTTGATCTCCCCTTTCCACGTGGCTACTGACCCGACATCGAGTCTGTATACATGGAACTCGCCGTCCGCGCTCAGGTCGAACTTGAGGCTCAAGGCTTCGCTAAACCCCCTGGCACGCTGGGCCCAGAATAGCTGGCCCGTTCTTCCCTTGTCTACCCGCATCCCGACCTCGACTATGCCGAACCTACGGGAGTCGAGTTCCGTAAGCTCGCCGTAGAGTGCCGGGTCGGGTCCGGTGGAAACCGCCCGGAGGATTCCATCCTCGACGCGTGATTCCCCCAGATGCTGAGTAGCATCCCACCCTGCGTGCTTCGGATCGTCGAACTGCCAGGAGGTGACGGGAAGTGGTTTTCGCAGGTCATACGGTCCGAGTCCTACGTCCGACGGAATGATATCTTCGTGCGGTTCGTCGGCCTGTGCAAAGACTGCCCGCACCGCGTCCAAGTATTCAAAAGCCCACTCCTGATGCGGTTCGATGTAGTCGCCTTCGCCAAACTCGTTCCACGCCTCGATGATCACGATCTTCTCCCGAGCATCGGGACTGCGTTCCTCAACAAACCCTTTGGCGTTCCGAAGCATCCGCTCGAACAGCACCGGCGACTTCCCCGTGCGAACACGCGTGTCCGGTCCGTGCCAGGGCCGCGCATCCCAGCCCGGCTCCGTCACCGGGATGTATCTAAGCGACGTATTGTCCTGGATAGACTTCCAGAACTCCGAGTAACCGCTCACCATGTCCGCATACGGAGCCACAAGCTGCCCGTTGTCGCCGGCGCTCGGGTAGTTGTACCCGGATACCGCATCGTAGCCTTCCCTCTCCAGCACTTCGAGTCCGCCGCGCCCCGGATATGAGCAGGCTACGAAGTAAATGCCTTCGAGGCCGCACGCCCTTGCCATCTGACGCGACTTCTCGAATGCCGCCCTGACTCCTTCGACACCCATGTCGTCCGTCAGGCGAAGGGGCGAGAAGATCACCACGACGGGCTTCCCGTCAACTTTCACGTAGTTCTCGAGGAGGAAGTAGTTGTCCAGCCAGTAGTTGGTCACATTGACCATGTCCTCCGCCGAGGAGGTTCCTTCCGGATTGTGGTTTGCCCACAGGAGGCAGAACTTAATCACTTCTCGATATCTCGCGTTGAACAGCCCTTCGTGAATCGCGTGCTCGAGATGGCGCGAGCCCGCCGACCAGTACCAGTCATAAATGATGAAAGTAATCCCGTGCTCCAGCATCCACTTGATGTGCCAATCTGCGACTTCAGGGTCGCCTTCATGGTAATACCCCAGGATCGGGCGCCGCTCCGGGAAGTCATCTAGCACGCTCCATTTCGTGTAGCTCGGCCACCCCGGATAGTAGTACACGCCCACCTCGAACTCTCCGCGAACCGGCTTCGGCTCAGGGACGTACGATGCGTTCTGGACGTGGACCGCCGGATGCCAGCGGAGGACCGCCTCGTCCGAGGTCACTCCCGCGTTCGCCGCAGTAACGTGAATCCGCGCCCGAAGCTCGCCCTCCCCTCGCGCATTCACTTCCCATTCCAGCGCCCGGGTTTCTCCCGCACCCAGGCGTGCGATCTTTTGCCGCGCCGAACCTTCTATCGTCGCGTGCGCGGAGTCCGGCGACAGGACGAGTTGAACTCCCCTCTCAGGCAGGCGCAGGGTCGCCTCGACTTCACGCGCCGTCTCCCCGCCACTGTTCGTCAGCATCGCCTGCACGACAGCGGTCTTACCCATGCGGTTGATCGCGTCCCGGGCACCGAAGCGCGTCACCTCGATCTGCGCGGGTCCCATCGGCTTGTCAGATGCGCCCACGAAGCCGACGGAGATCCCCTTGCCTTCACAGGGCGGGACTCTTAGCACGAACCGGCGGATGCGCCCCGTCCACTCGGGAATCTCCTCCGCCCGGATGTTGTATACCCGCAGGGACCGATATTCCCCAGGGCGGATGACCAGCGACTGCACTCCAGGGAGGTCGTCGGTCACCCACTGGAGCGTGACGTGCTCGACCCCGAAGAACTGCGCCTGCAGTGAGAGCCAGGAGCAGTCCTCCGCGTCGAAGTCGAGTCTCGGCGAGAAGAGCACGATCTCCTCATCACCGCCGAGCAGCATCCACTCATCGTCGATCGAGCCGTAGGGCTGATGAGATACCCACCTCTGATCGAGTCTCGTGAAGTCGAAGAATGCGCGCGTCGTCAGGCCCGAATCAACCTCTATAACCCTGATGTAGTCGAGCGCAAAGTCCGCGTCCTCCGGTGGATCAAGGCGCAGCCGAAGGATCAGCTTCTCGCTCTGCCAGAAGGGGTAGATGCGGTAGACGCGGAAGTCGCCCGCCTTATACTCGATGCGCTGCATCTTCTCCGGGCGGAAGCCGCCGTAAGGCTGCTCCGTGGTGTTCGTGTAGAAGAGCTCCCCCCACCCGTCCGCCGAGGACTTCATCCGTATTTCAACGTACTGGCTAGGCTTCGCGGGGAGGCTCACCGACGGCCCGGTAATCAGGGGATCGCGCCAAACGGTCTTCCCCACCAGGCACCCGTCACGGACCTCCGCGCCTTCGATGCCGTTCCCAGGCGCCCAGCCGCCGAAGTTCCCCGCCTCGGTGAACTCCCACTGTGCGAGAATGCGGAGGTTCTCCCCCGCCGAGGGGACGACGAGCAGAACCAAGAGCACGACGATCGCCAGGAACTTGTTCACCTTTGACGCTCCCTCCGCAAGTTGCGTGTCGGTCCGAGGAAGAGAAGGATGGACGAGGATGAAGTCCTAACCCTTGTTCCCCATCTCCTCAAAAACGCTCCGCGCGTTCTGCCCGGCGATCTTCGCCATGGACTCCTCGCTGATGCCGCTGCTCTTTATGAGCGCCAGCATCGCCGCCGGGTCCGCGAACGGCTGGTCGCTGCCGAAGAGTATCCGATGCGCTCCCACCTTCTCCACCGCATAGGCGATCTTCTCCGCATCGTACGACCCGGAAGTCTCCAGGAAGATGTTCACCCTTCGGTCGGCCGCGTTCACCGCCCGTTTCCAGTCCGCCCCGCCCATCCCGCCGAGAATGAATTGTATCCCGGGGAACGCCTGCGCGATCTCCTCCGCCGCATCCACCGACTGCTGGTCCGTCGTGTGGATGAATCCCGGCTTGCCGAACCGCCTGAAGCCGTTCAGTATCTCGTCGAAGTCCTCCGCGTTCGGGTAAGGTTTCGTCGAGCCGAAGTAGAGCGCCGCCGCCAGGAACTTAGGCGAGTTCATGCGCTCCCGCATCATCTCCACCGTCTCCCCTGGGTAGTTCGGGTTCGCAACGAAGTACCCGTAGAGCCGCTCGTCGCCCTTCAATACCTGATGCAGCTCCTCGTTGCCCCGCCGGAAGTCGCATTCCACCGCCAGCCGAGACGTGAGCACCGCCGCCTCGATCTTGTAGCGGTCCATAGCCTTCACCAGGCCCTCAGTGCCGAAGGCCCTCCCCACTGCGTCCGTGTCCGTGTAGTTTACCCTGATGTCTATCGCCATCTATGCCGCCTCCAGCACCCGCTTGATGTTCCCCCCGAGCACGAGTTGCTTCTGCTCGTCCGACATCTCGGAATACATTACGTAATAAAGCGACGCCGCGATCGAACGCCTCGGCGCACCCGATCCGAATACGATGCGCTCCGCCCCCAGCCGCTCCGCCAGCGACTCCAGCGCGCCGGGCACGTGAAGCTCGTGCGTCTCCACCATGATGTTCCGCGACGCCGACAGCGCCAGCGCTTCGCTCAGGTTCGCGCCGCTGATCCCGCAAAGGATCACGGGCGCCGGGTAGTTCGCCATCAGCCGCGATATCCTCGACGCGTCGCCCGCCCCCTCCGCGTTTATCATAACGGGCAGTTTCTGCGCGGCAAGCTGGGTCACCACGTGTATGACCGCCGCCGAGTCAACCGGCCACCCCTGCTCGTCAGGGTACAGCCTGCAGATCGGAAAGCCCGCCCCGCGCAACGCTCGCAGGTCCTCGCCCGTCCCGAAGTAGCGCGCCGGGTTTACCGTCGCCACCGGCACGAGCCTCTTCTCCGCCTTCGCCAGTTCGAGCGTCTCCTCGTTCCCCTTCACGTGATCGCTGAAGATCCCGACCGTCGAGAGCGTCAGCCCCATCTCGATCTTGTACGCCTCCATGTCCCTGAGCAGCCGCTCCGAGGACAGGTCGAGATGATGCGTCGGATGCACCCCGATGATGGTGTTCGCGTCAATGATCTGGTGTTCCATGTCCCTCGTCCCTTCTTCCCGCGGCAGGCGATCCGAGCCGGATCGCTAACCGCCGACGCGGCCGTCGTCCGCCTCGATGCCCCATGCCCGCACCTCGTCCAGTGCGCCGTAGCCCGTGAGATCCAGGTGCACCGGCGTGACCGATACCTTGCCGTCCGCCACCGCCCGACCGTCCGTCCCCGGCTCGAGTTCCTCCGGAACCACGTCCCCGCCGATCCAATAGTATGTGCGCCCCTGCGGGTCGGTGCGCTTGTCAATCCGCCCCGCGTAACGCCTGCGCCCCTGCGTCGTCACTTCTATACCCGAAATCTCGTCGCGCGGCAGGTTCGGCACGTTCACGTTCAGCAGGGTCTCGGCCGGAAGCGAATGGCGAAGCATCAACTCAGCCAGATGCGCGCTTAACTCCGCCGCGTAGTCGAACGACGCATGCTCGTCGTAGGATGCGACCGAGACCGCGAGCGAAGGCACCCCCATGATCGCCCCCTCCATTGCCGCAGACACCGTCCCGGAGTACGTGAGGTCCCACCCCAGGTTCGGCCCGCGGTTGACACCGGAGACGACGAGCGCCGCCTGCCCCTCCAGGATGTCGAGTATCCCCAGGGTCACGCAGTCTGACGGGGTGCCGTTCGTGGAGTAACCTGCAGAGCCGTCGGGCAGCCGCACGCGGTTGACGCGCAAAGGCTTGTGGAGCGTGATGGAGTGGCCGGAGGCGCTCCTCGGGCGGTCAGGGGCGACGACAATCACGTTTCCCAGCGGGTCGAGCGCCCGCTTCAGCGCCAGGATGCCCTCCGCATGAATCCCGTCGTCGTTGGTGATGAGGATGTTCGGCCCGCCGTGTTCGTTCATGACGCGCCATTATAGCACTTCCGAGCGGAAGCGGGTAAGTGCCGGCTCGAGATCGGCCTTCAACGCTTGGCGATCGTCCCCATTCGGCATGGAAACGTCCCCATTCGGCATAGAAACGTCCCCATTCGGCATAGAAACGTCCCCATTCGCCATGGAAACGTCCCCGTTCGCCATGGAAACGTCCCCGTTCGCTATGGAAACGTCCCCATTCGCTATGGAAACGTCCCCGTTCGCTATGGAAACGTCCCCAAGCGGCTGCGGGAAGAACACAGACGGAACTGGCACCACCTTCCCGGGGTAGGAGCAGGCCTGATTCGGCCGGCACTGGCTGCGCAGCGGTAAGGGGAGATGCGTCTAGTAGTTAGCCTTGTTCTTCAGGATCCACTTGCCGATTTCGAGCTTCCGCTTCTTGATCTCAGGCGCGACGCTGCCGATCATCCAGCAGTTCTTCCCGCAGTTTCGCGCCATCTTGCGGACCTCCTCCGCCCGGGGGCTGTTCCAGATCTCCTCGAAGGTCTGATCCTTGATGTTGCCCATGACCTCGTCCAGAGCGTTGCACGGCTTGATGTCTCCCCACGGCTCGCAGAGGAATATGTCCTGACCCATGTTGCACGGGAGGAGGCGGTCGCCCCCGTAGACGTAGTTGATGATCCCGTGGTTGAAGTACGCGCGAAACCAATTTTTCGGCTTCTTGCTCTTGAATAGTTCGCGGATGAGCTTGCGGACGTTCTCCGCGATCTCGTCCTGCTTGGTGATCTCGTTGTCCATCTTGTGGAAGTAGTAGGTGTTGTGGACGACGGCGGTCGCGAACTCGACGTCGAGGTGCTTCGCGAGTTCGTACAGTTCCAGGACGTCCGCGGAGTTCCTGTCCGAGATCGTGATGCCGAATCCGATGTCCTTCATCCCCATCCGCTTGAGTGTCAGGAGGGTACGGAGCCCGTGGTCGAAGCCGTCCTCGAGGCCGCGGAGCTCGTCGTTCGCGGAGGGGAGCCCCTCGAGCGAGATGCGGATGCCGATGTCGCCGTTAAACTTCTCGGCGAGGGCGACGATCCTGTCGGTATAGTACCCGTTCGTGCTGATGCAGATGCGCTTCGCCTTCTTCTTGACGATCTTGACGATATCCTCCAGTTCGTCGCGCAGGAACGGCTCACCGCCGGTGATGTTGAGAAACTCCAACTGGGGAAACTTCTCGTAGTACTTGGGGTCCATCTCCTGCTCGGGCGTGGATGGGAACTGCCAGGTGTTGCACATGTGACACCGCGCGTTGCAGCGGTACGTTGCTACCAGAATGCCTTCCATGGGTGACCTCTTTCGTCGGGGATTCCCTTCAAGGATACATTATCGGGGCTGAGGATGCAAACCTCACTGCATAAAGCTGTACGTTGGGGCGTTGAGCACCCACCCCACCATCGGCCAGAGGCACCCGATGATGAAATCGCCGAGCAGCAGGCCAATGAAGAAGTCCATCGCCGTCTTGTACATCTTCATCCCGCCGTAGCGCAGCGTGAGGAACTTCGCAAGCCACGCGATGAACATCGGAAGCCAGAGCGTACCGATCGAATAGCTGGTCGAGATCGCGAACCCGAGCGGGTGAAACGGCCACCATCCGACCCGCAGCTTCATGAAGTAGAGGAAGTAGGCGAAAGCCATCCCCCATCCGATCGCAAGCGTCGCCGGGATATCGGGCGGCTTCGGAACGACGAGCCAACTGTGCAGCCGCCAGGAGTACGCCTGCATCCCAAAATACGGTATGTGCCCCGCCATCCCCACCGACGCGCCCCTGGTGTACCCGAAGTGCAGGAAGATCCAAAACCCGCTGACCACCGCGGCGACCGATGCGAGACCGAGCGCGATTGCCATGTACCTCTGCGGCGTATCAGTCCGGTGTGCCAGCTTGAAGGCGTCGAGTTGGTAAGCGATGGGGATACTGCGGTAGGCGCGGTTGAACCAGAACAGCCAGTTCATCGCCGTGAGCTGCTGAGGGTTGAACGCGGCCGGGCCGAGTGCGCCGATGAGCACGATCTCCGGTCCGATGCCGTGTAGATCGTGCGCAGGGGGCCCGAACTCGGCGTGCATCTTGGCGATTGCGAGCGCGAGAAAGAAGTACATCACCACCACTGCGGCTGCAACGTACCATCCCATGCCGATGACCTGGAAGAACCACGTCAGCACGATCAGGCCGACTGCTATCCCGAGGAACGCCGTTCGATAGCGCATCGGACCGTTCGCCTCGTCCGGGTCGTGCTGTCCTCGGAAGGCGGCCCTGAAGATTCTGGCCAGGTGTCTCCTCGCGGACCAGAGCGCGAACACAGCGACAAGGTAGTACGAGCCCAGCGCCTGTTGGTCCATGAAAGGAAACGTCGGCGTAGACTCGTACACGCCGTACACATCCCCCACGATGCGGATCACCCTCCACGAGACGTAGAAGAACCAACACGAGAAGAGCATGTCCAGCGGAAGCAGAAAGCTGAGCCCTATGCCGTAGGGGTAGAACGAGATCGGAGTCCAGCCGATCGCGCTCCACGGGCGTCCGGGCATCAGCGGCGATACGTCCCACATCTTCACATTGAGCGCAGGGAGCGACGGATAGAAGAGCTGCATGCCGTTCAGGATGGAGATTCCGCCGGCGACTGCAAACCCCGCCCACATCAGCCTGCTTCGGAAGATGCGCCGGTTTGGCTCGGTGATCTGGAGTGGCAGTTCTACGATCGGGAAGAGCAGCTTCTCGCTCTCCATCCACTGCTGCCTGACGAGCGTGTTGATGCAGTACATCACCGCCAGCATGGTCAGGATTACACTGGACCAGACCCCGATCGGGACCAACCAGTGTCGGATGATTGCCCAGTCGAGTGCAGTGTGACCCTCGTACCATCCGCGCACGGCATCCGGATCGCTCACGCTGATCCAACTCGGAATGTGCGGGAGTATGATCTGCGCCCAGCGGTTCTCGGCGGTGGCGAACCGGAAGGGGTACGTCATCATCGGAACCAGGACATCGAGGAAGTCAATGCTTACGATCGCCGTCGAGATGGTGAGCATCGCATAGATGACGAGCAGTTCGCCGCGCTCCAGTGCAGTATCAAACCACCGGGCGATGAGGCCGTTCAGGAGGGTCAGGACGATGAGAAAGAGGACGGTATTCGCGAATAGAGAGATCGTCGAGGGATACGGACCGGCGCCGGCGTTGCTCATGTTCCGAAAGCCTACCTCCATGTAGAGCAGGAAGTAGACGTTGACGGGCACGAGCATCGCCCCGAGAACTATGGCACGGTATCGGGGCGCGAGGCGCCGCGGCTGGTTCATCTCTATCCCATTCTCCATGAAACCGAGTATAATAACCCAACGGTCGCCCGGTCAAGGTTCGTTGTGGCCACGCACAACGCAAGGAGTGTACTCATGGGACTGATACGGACCCTTCTGGTCGTCATCGTGCTTGTCGGCTTGTCCTGTCCTGCGAGTGCCCAATCCGTGAACCCCGGCCGGGAACTGCTCTGGAGATTCCACGCGGGTGATCAGTCCGGGGCGCACGCGTTGCTCTTCGACGATTCGGCCTGGGAGACCGTCCGGTGCGGGCACAAGTGGCGGTGTCGGGGATACGCCTGGTTCAGGGGGATCGTGACCATCCCCGAGACGCTGGAGGGAGAGCCGACCGCAGGTCTTCCTGTTGGCATGAAGTGGAACACCCCCGGCGGCGGGGAGATCTATGTCAACGGGAAGCTGCAGTCGCGCTACGACAACGACCATGCGGGCATGATTCTCCTCGCTGAACACGGGCGCCCGGGGCGACGCGTGTGGGTGGCGGTTCGCGCGTTCATGGGCCTGACGGACGATGCGGAGGGCGAGGGCGAACTCAATGAGTCCGATATCGTGTTCCTCGACTCGGCGCGAGTTAACGAGCCCTTCCAGATCACGGTGGACTGCGAGAAACGGCTCGGGAAGCTACTCCAGCCGTTCGGGGGATTGTCCCAGGGCGCGGGCCTCCCGGATTACTCTCCTGAGACTGCGGCGAGGTTCCGCGACACGGGCGTCAAGTGGATCCGCATGGACAACGTGCTGACCAACGTCGCAAAGAAGCGAGACGACGGCACGATCTACTACGACTGGGAGGACTTCGATCGGAGGGTCGACTTCATCCGCAGCATCCCCGCCGAACCGATCCTCTGCATCTCGTATATGCCTGAGGCGCTGGAAGCCTTTCCGAACAGCGACCGTCACGCTCGCCCCAGGGACTGGCAGGAGTGGGAGGATTTCGTCTACGCGGCGGTCCGGCGGTGCAACGTCCAGCGGAAGGCTTACGTGAAGTACTGGGAGGTCTGGAACGAATCGAACGCGGGCTGGATCGTCCCGTCGCCCGGTGAGGACCTGTTGCAGACTTACCTTAAGCTCTACGATGCGTGCGCTCGAGGGGTGAAGCGGGCGGACCCGAATGCATGGGTCGGAGGTCCGTGCAACGCGGCGGGTCCCTGGAACGCAGACAAAGGCACGGCGTTCATCCGGGGAGAGGACTTCCTGCGCGGGCTGATGGCTCACTGTGAAGAAACGGGGATACCGCTCGACTTTATTACCTGGCACGAGTACTTCCACCCCTGGCAGACCATCAGGGATGAGGCGGAGACGACGCGCAGATACCTCCAGGACTATCCACGAGTGAAGAAGCAGGTGAAGGAGTTCATTCTGACCGAGTGGAGCTATGCCTGGTGGCACGACCGACCGTACGACAACGAGATCGGCGCGGCATGGGCGGCGGCATCCGCGGCGCGCGGCATGATCCCCGGGGGTATCGACAAGGCGTGCTACTTCCTGGCGAAGGACTGGGACGATCGGTTCGCCGGATCGTGGGGAATGTTCCTCAAGGACAACCGGCCCAAACCGGCGGCAAATGTGTGCAGGATGTTCAACATGCTCGCCCCTCAGAGGATCGCGCTCTCAGGGAATGACGATGAGCTTGCCGGAATCGCTTCCTTCCACCCGAAAACAAGGTGCGTGACGGTGCTGATTCTTAACTTCGCTCAGAGATACGGCGTCCGGAGAGATATCAGGCTCCTGCTGAACAACTTGCCAAAGGAGATACAAGGCGGCGTCTGCAGGCGATATCTCATGGACAAGGAGCACAGCAACATCTGGAACAACGCCGACCGCCGCGGATTGGAAACCGCAGAGACGTTCCCGGTCGGGAGGTCGGGCCAATTCTGCCACACGTTCCGACTCGAGGCAAACGGGGTGACGCTCTTGGAGTTCACCGCCGACAAGGACTAGAGGCAGATCGTCGGCCCCACCTGCAGAGACGTGCCCGGGGACTCTACTCGCAGTCTACGTTTCGCAACGACAGAGGACTCACTGATTCGCCGATAGAACCGTCCCTGCGGTCTTCGCTAGCTTGTTCTCTACCTTCTCGAACTTTTCAGCCTCGAACAGGTTCGAGGAAACGGTTACTTTCTGGGCCGTGCCGCCGAGGTAGACTCCGGGCCCAAACGCATCGAACGTGCAGCCGTTGATGATGATGTTCTTGCCGCCCGTGATATACGCACCCCAGGCTTTCGGGTTTTCGAAGGCCTTCTGAAATCGGCACGCGCTGAACATCACATTCCCGCAGTCGGATATGTCCACGATATGATATCCGTTGCCCTGTATGATCGCACCGTGGACGATCACGCAGGCACCCGGATGCGCGATCTTGAACGCCGTCGCGTGGTTCAGGTAGCTGCCGTTGGTCACCCGCAGCCTCGCACCCGACTCCACAACATACCCGAATCCGCAGAAATCAGTCGAGCAGTTCGACAGCCCACCGTCGGTGCTGCCCTTGCCGATCGCCGACTCATGCTCGATGAACTGAAATCCGATCTGCGCGCCGATTACGAAGCAGTTCGACGCGTGGAACTCATCGAGCCGTCCGAGTTTGAATCCTACACCCTGGTTCAGAAAGCGCTTGTTCGTGCAGAATACCTCGACATTGCGCATCGTCGGGATATCGTAGGCCTGGGTGAGGAAGACACCTGTGTTGACCACTTCCGCGAGGAAGAGGTTCTCCAGGTTCACGCGCCCTATGTTCGACTTCCCATCGGCGATGATCGCGTCGTACGCGCCCCAGGTCTTGACGTTGCTTATCGAGATGCCGACGCCGGAGAGAAGGATCGTCGGCGGGTACTTGACCGGGGCTTCCCAGTTGACTCCTTCGTACCTCAGCACGAGCCCGTGAACACTAGCGGCGTGGCCGCACCTGATTGCCGGGCCGCCTGTGTGCGTCACGATGATGCACGGCATCACGTCCCAGTCCGCCGGAAACCCGCCGGCGATGCTGCCCACCAGCGCGACACCCTCGATTTCCAGCGTGCCGGAGATTAGATACCGTCCGGGTGGGAACTTCACAGTTCCGCCCGTGCCTGCCGCTTCGATGGCCTTTCTGATCGCGGCGGTCTCGTCGGCCACTCCATCGCCGACCGCACCGAACTCACTGACGCTGACCTCCTCCCCGACCCTAGGAGCATCGGCAGCGAGGCAGAATGTGCGCGTGAGCACTAGCAACGTAACCACTGAAAACAAGCTCTTCAATATCGCGACCTCCCACTGCCGCATAGGCGGCCTACTTCCCGGAAGCGAGGCGCTCGGCCCTGTCTATCTCCTCGGCCGAGCCCATGACCACCAACGCGTCTCCGACCGAAATCTCGAAATCCGCCTCCGGACAATGATACTTGTCACTTCCCTGTCTCTTGACGCCCAGGACCAGAACCCCCGCGCTCTGGCGAAGCCCGCTGTCTCTGATCGTGCGTCCGGCAAGAACGGATTCCGCGGAGACTGTCACATCACCAAGTTCCACATCGTCCTGATCGCTGTGCATCATGAAGTCGAGAAAGTCCATGGCGCGAGGAGTGAGCGCCGCGGATGCCATCCGATGCCCGCCAAAGATATACGGCGACATGACTCGATTCGCCCCTGCCCTTCGCAGTTTGTCCTCGTTCTCCTCCAGGATCGAGCGTGCGACGATGTAGAGCCCCTGGTTCATGCCGCGCGCAGTTAGAACGATGAATACGTTCTCCTCATCGGATGCCGCAACGGCTATGAGTCCCCTCGCGCGTTCGATCCCCGCCGCGCGCAGAACCGGGTCCTCGCTCGCGTTTCCTTCCACATAGGGAACGTCGTGATCGATCAGCTTTGGCAACTGGATCGGGTTCGACTCCACTACGACGTGAGGCATTCCCGACCTGCGGAAGTCCTTGACGATCTGCTGGCCCATACGACCGTATCCGCAGACGATATAGTGGTTCGATATGCCTGCAATGGTCTTTTCCAACCTGCGCCTCCTTTGCTCTTCATCCGCTTCCGCGATGCGTTCCACCGCGTGGAATGCCGCATCCGTAAACGGGACAAACACGAGATCCGCCTCCGAGTAGGCCGGCAACTCCTCATCCGCCCTGTGCGTTGTCACCGCCACGCTTCCGTTGAAACCGTGCTGCCTGAGTGAGTGCATAAGGGAACGGTTGATCACGCGGTCAGGGACCGAACTTACGACCCATTTCGCACTCAGCAACGGCAGGGATGCCGGAAACTCCGGGTCCTCTGCATCGCCATACCATGCCATACCCCCCCTAGCGTTCCAGTTCTTCACTGCCTGCGGGTCGAAGTCAACCCCCAGCACTGTCCGCCCGGCATCAACCAGGTGCCCTGCTATCTCCGATCCGTAGCGCCCGAGTCCATATAGGATCACGTCTGCGTCGCAGCATGTGAAGCCGTGCGCGTCCCCTACTTCCAACTCGCGCCTCGGCTGTTTCCTCTGGAAGACATCAAGATACGGGGACAGCCACTCGTACAGCGCTTCTGAATAGATTATCATGTACGTAGAGAGACCTATCGTTACCAGGCCCACCAGAGTGATCAGACCCACAACGTCCTCGCCGATATGCCCGAGCTCAAGTCCGAGCGCAGCCAAAATGAGCGAGAACTCGCTGATCTGAGCGATTAGAATCCCCGACATGAAACCAGTTCGCTTCCGGTATCCCAAGAGACCGACTATCACCATCATTATCAGCGGATTGCCGATCAGCACGAAAATGGAGAGCGGAATCGCTGCATACACCTGCTCTCCGAGCGATGCCAGATCCAGCCGTATCCCGAGATCAACAAAGAAGAAGAGCAGCAAGAAGTCCCGAAGGCTTACCAGCCTTGCCCCCAGGATCTCGCGGTAGCTGGTGGAAGCGAGAGAGACTCCGGCAAGAAAGGCACCGACCTCCGTGCTGAATCCCATCGCATCACTTAGACTAGCCAGGCCGACCGCCCATGCTATCGCGAAAAGTACAAGCAGTTCCGCGGACCTGGCCAGTACTCCCAACAGTCTCGGGAGCACCGCGACCATGAGCAGGCCCAAGCCGGCCAGCAGGGCCATGCCCTTCCCAAGAACAACCAGCAGGGTAAGCGCCATATGGCCGTTGTCCCGGCCGAATGCCGTGAGCCCGATCATCACCAGCACCACAACCAGGTCCTGCACGATCAGCAGACCGATGCCGATCCGACCGTGCAGCGAATCGGTCTCCCGCTTGTCCGAGAGCAACTTGACGATGATGATGGTACTCGAGAAAGTGAGGGCTATGGCGATATACAGAGCCGAGATCGGCGCAAATCCGAGGGCGATGCAGATTGCATACCCCAGTGCCGTGGTGAAGACCACTTGGCCCAACCCTGTGGCTAGGGCGACTTTCCCCATGCTGCGAATGAGACCGACATCGAGGCGCAGACCTACCACGAAGAGAAGCAGCGAGAGGCCAAGTTCGGCGAGCAGATGAATGGGTTGGGTATCGTTCGCAAGCCGCAATCCGGAAGGGCCGGCGAGAATGCCGAGAGCGATAAAGGCAACGATGAGCGGTTGGCGCAGGCGCAAGGCGAAAGCCCCAAGGACCGCCGCCAGCAGAAGCAAGGCGGTGAACTCGTTGTTAGGGTTTGACAAGAACTCAGCGAGCATATCAGACGATGTTGGCTCTAGGGAATGCTCGGGACAAGACACCCCGGGCGCAAAGCTTGGTTCCGCGCGCGGACATTATACCTGCACAGCTGACTCACAGTCAAAGATGACTCTCGCCAGCACTCGGACTCAACTTGACTCGCCGTCGGGGCCGCTCTATACTCGGACCAGGCATTCCACCTGAGGAGCATACCATGTACCCGTCGGCTCGCGACCATATCATTCTCGCCGGATGGCATTCAATCAAGGAAGGGCTAGACGCCCTCGGATTCGACGCAGTAGAACTCGAGTTCGACCGGAATTGCTCGGTCCGCCGTATCGGTGCGTCCGGCGACGAACGGATCAGACTGGATACGCCGCAAGGGATAGACACGCTTCGAAAGCAGCTCTCCGAGAACGGCATCCGGGTGCCGGCCTTTCTCATGGCAAACAACTTCGCGAATCCCGACTTGGATTTCGAAATAGACTGGACGATTGCAGCTATCAGGGCGGCCGATGCCCTTGGCATCCCGGCGGTCCGCATTGACGCCATGATGCACGGCGAGGAGGAGACTCCGCCAGAGACGAATATTGAGGTTTTTGCCAAGGCGATGTCCCGAGTGCTCGATGAAACGTCGGCCTCCGACGTGGAAATGGGGATTGAAAACCACGGTTTCCAGGGAAACCGGCCCGAGTTCCTGGACGCCGTGTTCGAAGCCGTGAGGTCGCAGAGACTCGGTCTCACACTGGATACAGGCAACTTCTACTGGTATGGACACCCTCTGTCTCGAGTCTACGAGATCATCGAGCGGTTTGCCCCCTGCTGCAAGCACACACACGCGAAGAACATCAGCTATCCCGTAGGACTTCGGGAGATACAGCGTGAGATCGGCCTGGAGTACAGCAAGTACGTGTCTCCCATGCGGGAGGGAGATGTGGATCACGGACGCGTCGTCGAGATTCTGAAGGGCGCGGGGTACAGCCGGGACCTCTGCCTAGAGGACGAGTCGCTTGGGAAATTTCCTCGGGAGAAATGGCCCGCGGTGCTGAGGTCGGATGCCGATTACTTCCGCACGATACTCTAGCGCGGTCAGTCGCGAAGCTTCGATATGAAGGGGATGAACGATATGAGCACAAGCGCGATCGAGGCGACAACGAGTCCGTCGAGCAACGGAGTACGGCCGAGGTCGAAGATCCTCTCTACCGCAAGCGTCGTGCCCCCAACGGCTATTCCGACGAACAACAGGATCATCCAGAGCGCATTCGACATGAGTCCACCGTGCTTAGTCTTCACTGACCTTGGCGCCGGACGTGCTCGCCTCGGGTGCTGCCCGACAATAAGCATAACACAACTTACACAGCTCTGCAATGGTTTTCCTCGAAAAGCAGAGTGACAAGCGAAGACCATCCCGCGGTGAGACGCCGCGCATTACCTGCGGCAGTTGAGCAAAGGCCACCTCCCCGGAGAGAGATGGCCAATGGTCGGGGCGACAGGATTTGAACCTGCGACCACCTGCACCCCATACAGGTGCGCTACCAAGCTGCGCTACGCCCCGATAGGTTATGTAGGGATTCTAACACCCGGGCCAGTCCGTGTCAAGGCCTGATGAGCCTGCAACTCCGCGAAGATCTCCGCCGCGCGCCTGCATGGGCGGCGACCGCTACGCAAGCCAGAAGCGCTAGCGAAGCAAACATGGTGATCACCCCCGACGGCTCAGGGACCGGCACCCATCTGACGGCGTGCGTGCGGCCCAGTGTATCGTGAGCCCAGCCCACGATCACACCGTCATCGGAAACGCCGTTCGCTGAACTGAACTGCCCGCCCAGAGTGCCGAGATCCGTCATTACTCCGCCCTGATATGCGTATGCATGGTAGATCCCTGAGGCCAGACCGGCCCAGCCAACCACGCAACCGTGATTGTTGAGCCCGTACGCCCAACTTTCCTTGCCGCCGAATGTACCCAGGTCCACCACATGATCACCAGTCATGCCGCTCCAGAACCCCGCCCGCTTCGCCGTCTCGGCGTAGGGAATGCCCCAGAGTATCACGGCGCCGCTGTCGTTGATCGCCCTCGCGGTATCCCATTTCCCGCCGGACAGCGCTCCTATATCCATCGGGCCGGTCTCAGTCCAGATGCACGCTCGCTGTTGACCGGCTCCGTTGTCGGCAGCGCCGGCGATTCCCCCCTTGGAGTTGATCCCATAGGCCACGCTGTAGACACCGCCAAGCGTCCCGAGATCCTGGATGGAGTCAGTATCCCACAGCGCCGCATGGTAGACCCCTGGGCTCGCATATGCACTCCCGACAATGCTCCCTGCGCTGTTCACAGCCCACGCGCTACCTCCGGACCCGCCTAGGCCTGGCAGGGCGTGAGCGCCCGCGGAGTCCCAATATGCAGCCCACGACAGTCCGGCGGAATCCTGCGCCCACCCGACTGCCGTTCCGTGCTCGTTGACAGCCAGAGCACGACTTCTGCTTCCACCGAGAGTGCCGAGGTCCCACATGTTGCCGTCAATCCAGATGAACGCCCTCTCAACCTGAGTTGGAGCGTCAATGAGTGACTCTCCGACAATCACCCCGTCGGTGTTGGCCGACCTGGCCCTGGCGAAACCCCCGCCAAGGTCGCCCAGGTCCTCGATACGATATTGGACGGACGGCGAAACCGCAGATGGCAGTGCCAGAAGCAGAATCAAGAGAAGGGCCGAAATGTTGGCTTTTCGAACAAGAGCTGTTCTCTTCATTACCTCATCAATGGCCTAAGATGAATGTGGCCGCAGTTTCCACACGGATACCGCGGCCACCCTGAGATCATCGAGTTCCAGGTCTATGACCTGCGCCTAAACGCCAATCCGGCCAAGCCCAGCACACCAGTCGCCAACACGGCCAAGCTTCCCGGTTCGGGGACCGCCGTGCAGATAGTGTCAACCACGACTTCATCTATCATACTGCCCCACATGGGATCCGCAGCGATAATGATGGTTTCGCAACTGGGATTGGGAACAAGCCGCCAGTCAGCGAGCATGGAATACCATCCTCCACCCGTGGGACCAGCCTCGACCAGGGAGTGCTGAGTCTCACCTATATGGACCCCGCCCGGGAGAACGTTGACCGATGGAGCGTCGCTGATATCCTGCCAGTACGTGATCTGAATCCTGATATCCTTGTATGTATCAGGCGCGGTGTTCACGGTGTTTGGGATGGTAATGGTGATCGAGCCAGTGCCGATGTCCCACCAACCCCTCTTCGAACCGTAGACGTCCGACCACTCAGTCCCTTCGATCCAGCCCGTGCCGAACGGAGGATCATAGTCAATCACCGCACACGGAGTGCCGTACGGGTTGTTGAGCGCGCTAGGATATGCCGGGTTCTCGCCGGTGCCGAACTCCCAGGCCTGGAACGTGCTGCCCGGCTGGCCACGCCACACCGGTGGAGCCAGATCATCCGCTACTGCGACCGATAGTACACAGCAGACAATCACCATTGCCAAGAATACGCGTGTTGCCATCTTCCTCTGATCCCTCCTTTTTGGAATCCCGGGGTTTCTAAGACCTGCGTTGTTCACACGTCAGTATTGCACTGCAAGAATCGTGCCGTATGTTTCTACAGTGCCAAAACCCGGTATAGATGCGGGCCGTCTGCAGGCCCTACTATTTGCGCCCTGCCCTTGACGCGCCACCACCCACTGGTGGCTATCCATGTCAGTCTACCCCAGACTGACGTTTTAGTCAAGTCATTTCGTGGTCATGAACCTCAAAACTAGTATTATTGCCAGGGTTGCCTGACCTGCCGAGCAGTCAATATTGCCAGCGCTAATAGCTGACATAGCTAGAACTAACTAGCCGAGTACTGTGGCGCACCACAGCAACGGTATTTGAGACTGACCTGGTAAATGTACCGGTTTTTCAAAACCCTCTTGACAAATAGCCGGCTCGGGTCTAGAATAGGTTCGTTACTGTCAGCCAGCAATACTATCGCACCCACGCTTAGAGGTAACACTGCATCTGTGACATCGCTGTGAACATGTGATAACTCCTCCGAAGTGTCGCACGGGCAGACGTAGCGTCCATCGGATTTCCAGCGGGGCCACAGAAAACTCGGGCAAACGACGCAGATCGTTGCGATCCCCAGCACCATCGGTACCGGCTACCGCGGGTCTCGGGCGGGCGGATGCACCACCGCTGCTCTCCACGAGACGACTTACAACCGCGATGCCCTCTACCGACCAGTACCAAGCCATCAGAATATGAAGTTTCGGGACGGATGCCGCCTTCCGGGCGCTTTTGCACCGCGGGGAGTTCGGCTTGCCGGCCAGCCTCACCACGGATCGGCGGGGTGCGTCCTGAGAGGGGTTTCCGACGTCCGCGAGACCGTAACGCGTACGTCTACGATTCGCCAAGGGATCACGGACTGTAAATCACGTTGATGGCGATTCACGGCAACGGGTAGCGCGGCGGTTCCAGCGACTGACCGTCTCGGTGGATCCGGCTACCCATTCGCTGTATCAACGGAGGTGATGCTTTCGAGCTTTGCGGCAAGTGAGAGCGAGGTTGGTTACGGAATGCACGTTGCGACCTCGGTGGGTCGTTCTTGGGTCCCCGGACCGAGCCGACTCATCTCGCGGCGGCCTTCTGTCTCTCGGGATACGATATCTGATGCGAGCGCTGTGCAGTCAAAGGCCTCGCACTGACGACGGGAAAGGATGAGAAGCGAAATGCGTTATCTACTACTTGCAGTGCTCGGATTGCTTGTCATGTGCCCGGCCTTACAGGCTGACGTGTACAACTGGGATTTCAGCAATCCGGCTGACTACTTCGTAGCGGGAAGTGCCAGCGTAGGCATCGGAAGTGCGTACGTCGCGGCCTGGGCGGAGGACGAAGCCTCAGTCTTCGCGCGACTCAACACGCAGACCTACCACCTGAGCATTGCCGACATCATCGGGGGCGGCTACAAGGTGTACGGCATGAACAACCCGCCAGGCACTATCTACGGGAGCCTGTATCTGAGCCCGACGGGCGGCCCGGGCAGCAGCGTGCTGGTCCTCTTGTCACCGATGAGTTGGAGCGGAGCCGGCGGCAGCTACGATTACACCTTCGATCTCAAGACTCACGCTGATTACCGCACGCGCCCGCCCGGCGGGTCGTGGTCAGCGTATGACCCTGCGAAGAGCGGCACATTCGAGCAGGTCAAGAACATGATCATGGGCACGTCCTACGGCGGCGACTACGCCGCCTTCTGGGGCCCGCAGATCGGCATGAGCGGGACGTCGAACACGACTTTCTCCGTGTCGAACATATCGCTGAGTACCAAGTCGGCCGCATGGAAGGTTGCGACAGCCCACGGCGTGAACCAGTTCGACATCAGCGACGACGGCACAGAGTTGGGGTACCATAAGCAGCCTCGGAATGCCGGCGGCTGGTACTGGTACCAAAACAACGGTGCCGCGCCAGACGTTCTGGCGACCGGGGGGCTCGGCCCGAACGGATGGCGAGACGGCTCGCGGACCTTCGCGGCCACAAACGTCGCCGTCGGCAAGGCACTGAAGGATATCAAGCTTGTGTTCGACTTCAAGCATTCCCTGGGGGGATATCCGACCATCAACTACTTCATGACCGACGGCAACGGCAAGTACGGAATCTTCGCCCCTACCTCTCTTGGAATAACGGTGGTCGGCGGGATCACCGTTCTGGACGCCGACTGGAGCCGGATGACCGTTGATCTGACCTCGCCCTCGATACCCGATTCGACCGTGGTAGCCGTATACGAGCACAACGGCTTCACGAACGTGTACGGCGATCCGTTCACGACGATGACGTGGGGCGACATAAAGAACTACACGATCGCCGGGATGTACGACTACCAGCGAAGCCCTGCACTGGGATGGGGCGCGTGGGGAGAAGCCTTCAGCGACATGAACATCGCGGGCAACCCGACGCTGACGAACGGATACGGCATTGCGCTGATCTGGGGCGACACAGTCGGCAACACGACCTATGCGACACAGACCCGCATGGTCAGGGATCCCGTGATCACATTCGACTCGGCGGACTACGTCGGGCTGTTCGAAGATGCTCAGATAGAGCCGAATCACCTCTACCTCGAGCCGACTCCGGCGAGCATCTACATCAAGCCGACGGAGACGTGCGTCATCAACATGAACGTCGAGAACCTGCAGCAGCCGGTTGACGCAGTGCAGGCATTCCTTGCGTTCGACTCGGCCTACTTCAGCGGCGCGCCCGGGGCAGTGAGTGTCGCCCCCGGCGGCGGCGACTGGACGAACTTGATCTGGAACGTCTGGAACACGGACGGCGATCTGGATGTGGCAGTCGGAGTCAGGTTCGACCTGGTCGGCGGCACGGATGCCGACGCAACCACGGCGATCATCACGTTGACACCCACCGGCACCGAAGGCACAACCAATATGGTCTTCAGACCAGATGGTGCCACCGACGTGGAGAAGACCTGGTTTGCGGTTACCGGCGGGGGGTTGATCAGCCCGATAAAGAGCGACAGCGTGGACGTCGTCATCGACGGCACCGCGCCGCACGATGTGGCGATCAGCGCCGACCCGGCGAGCTGGACGAACGTGAACACCGTCAATCTGATCTTCACGGCGGAAGATGCCCTCGCGGGCATTGACTACTACGAGCTCTCGATAGACGGAGGTGCTCCGTTCACGGCAACCAGCATCTACGCCCTCGACGTGTCAGGCATGTCCGACGGGACTCACAGCGCCCAGGTGACGGCATACGACAAGGCCGGGAACTCGGCATCCGCCAGCACGAACTTCTACCTGGACAAGACAGACCCAGGAGCGTCGTTTACGGCGACTCAGGGCGGCGCCAATGTGCTGACGGGCAGCGCCATAGCGACGAGTCCAGTCACCCTTCGCGGCGGTGGCGCTGCGCCAGATCCAGTCGCACCGGGCATCATCTTCACCGTTACTGCGACTGATGCCACCGCAGGTATCTCTGCCGTCACGGTTGCGGTAGACGGTCTCGGTGTCTGGGCAGGCTCCGTTGCCGATGATGGAGGAGGGGTCTACACCTGCCCGGCGATAGTCAGCTGCAATAACCCTGCTGCCCCGCCATTGGTGCCCTGCCCCGAGGGCATGACCTGCTTCGTGCCCGCGACTATGGTCAACGGCGTCCACGAGGTCACGGTAACGGTGATGGACAGCGCGGGGAACATGCAGATACTCACGGACTGGATCTACGTCAACGTCAACCAACTCACCATCGGCGGGAAATCCTCCTGGGTGAAGTTCGCGACGTTATCGTCTACCTCGTACTCCGTCACCCGGAGTGTGGTCTTCACAGCCACCGACTCCGCCGGCACGGTGCTCAAGACATGGACACCCTCTCTCCTGTTCAGCAATGCGAGTGGGACGGCCAAGGGTAGCGACGTCACTCTGACTGACGTTCCGGCTAACATAGCAAACCTGAGCGCCAAGACCGCGTGGAGTCTCCGTACGAAGCACCTGTTGCAGATCAATCCAGCGACCGGAAACGCATTCACGGACGCTGGTTACTACTACATTGGGGCCGACTACTGCTTCACGCTGCTCGGCGGCGACATCAACGACTCGAACTCGGTCAACGTCCTGGACTACTCGGTGCTGAAGGGCGCCTGGATGTCTACGGTAGACCTGTTCGCGGACATCAACGGCGACGGCGTCGTGAATGTGACCGACTACAACATCATGAAGATGAACTGGTTCAAGGTTGGCGACGCGCAGTAATCGTGCTGCGCGCGCCATCACACTCCGGGGAGAGCCACTCCGGCTCTCCCCGGCACTATGCA
>JAGONM010000023.1 GCA_017993055.1 Armatimonadota bacterium | reverse complement strand
AGATCAGAGACCAGCTCGAGAACGAAAAGCCGCTCAAGGAACTCGACCTGTCGAACGACGAGGTCAAGATGATCCGCAGCTTCGACTTCCTTACTCTGAAGCCGATGATCATCGTCGCCAACGTCGGTGAGGACGTGATCGGCCAGGCGGACAGCCCGCTCCTGGAGGGATTGCGTTCCTACTGCGAGTCCGAAGGCATGGAGCTGATCGAGCTTGCCGCGAACATCGAGATGGAAGTCGCCCAGCTTCCGGAGGACGAGGAGAAGGAGTACCTGGAGGCGCTCGGCATCGCGGAACCCGCGCGGAACAGGGTCGTGCAGAGCGCATACCGCGCGCTCGGCCTGCTCTCGTTCTTCACCTCAGGCGAGGATGAAGTCCGGGCCTGGACGGTGGACAAAGGCGCGAAGGCGGTCGAGGCCGCCGGGAAGATACATTCGGACCTGGAGCGCGGCTTCATCCGCGCGGAGATAGTGCCGTACGACGACTTCGCGAAGGCGGGTTCCTGGGAGGCGGCAAAGGCCGCAGGACTGATGAAGCTGGAGACGAAGGACTACGTCATGCGCGACGGGGACATCATGGTAGTGCGTTTCAAGGTGTGACGCCCCGGGGAGAGGCTACTCTGCGGCGGCGGCCTCGAGGATTTCCTCGTCAATGTCGAAGTTCGCATGCACCTGCTGTACGTCGTCGAGGTCTTCGAGCTGGTCCATCATCCGCAGAACCTGCATCGCCGTCTTCGCATCGAGCTTCACGGTGCTCTTGGGCAGCATAGTGGCTTCCGCGCTGACGAACTCGATCCCGGCATCGGTGAGAGCCTGGCGGAGGCTTGCCAGCCCCTCGACCGAGGAGTAGACCTCGTACACGTCGCCTTCGGTGAGGATGTCCTCGGCCCCGGCGTCGAGAGCAGCCAGCATCAGGGTGTCCTCGTCAACGGTATCCTTCTGAATCGTGACGACCCCCTTGGGATCGAACATCCATGCGACGCAGCCCGACTCGCCGAGGCTCCCGTTGTTCTTCGAGAAGGTCGTTCTCAGTTCCGAGACCGTCCGGTTGCGGTTGTCGGTCAGGCAGTTCACCAAGACCGCCACGCCGCCCGGCCCGTACCCCTCGTAGATGATCTCCTCGTAGTTTGCTCCGTCGACCCCTCCGGCGCCGCGCTGGATCGCGCGCTTGATGTTGTCGGCGGGCATGCTGTTCTCGCGGGCTTTCTGGACGGCGAGTTTGAGCTGGTTGTTGGCGTCCGGGTTTCCTCCGCCTTCGCGCGCGGCGACGATGATGTCGCGGGCCAGCTTGGTGAACATCTTGCCGCGTTCGGCATCCTGCTTGCCCTTTCGAAGTCTTATGTTGTGCCACTTGGAATGACCGGACATGACTCTCACTCCTTCGAGACGCCGTCGCGTCCAGCAGACTCGAACGGTGAAGTATATCATGTGGGCCGAAAGATCGTCAAACGCTCGCATTACATTGGTCGAAAAGTAATGCGATATGGTATAATGTCGTTACGGTGGGAAACGGGAGGAACTCATGAGCGTTGCCAAGGTTACTCGAAAGGGCCAGATCACTATACCCAAAGACATCCGGGATTCCCTGGGCATATCGGATGAAGACCACGTCGTCATAGTAGTTGACGGCAACACGGCGATCCTGCGCGCCGTCCCCAGAAGCAGGCTCTCCGAGCTGAAGGGCCGGCTGCCTGCGAGTCGTCCGTACCCGGGGCATGACGCGATCCGAGAGGAAACCGGCCGCGGTATCGGGGAGCGGCACAGCCGATGAAGCGGGCATACGTTGACGCAAACGTGATCCTGCGCTTCATCACGAACGATCCGCCCGACATGGCGGAGAGAGCTGCCCGACTCTTCGGGCTGGCGGAAGACGGCCACATCGAGCTTGTCGTTGATGAAATGGTCATCGCCGAGGTCGTATGGGTGCTGCAGTCCTACTACGGGTTCACAGCCGATGAGATCGCGCCGACGCTTCGGAGCTTCCTGGTCAGCGATTCAATCATCAGCGACCGCAAGACGGAGTTGATGCAGGCTCTTGTGCTGTTTGAGGAGAAGAAGGTGGACTTCGTTGATGCTCTCGCCGCCGTGCGCATGGTCGCCTGCGGAGTGACGGACATCTACTCTTTCGACAGGCATTTTGACCGCCTCCAGGGCGTGCGGCGATTGTCACCAGGCGGTGACTAACCCGCGAGCAGCACGTCCCCCGCACTGATCTCCGTGAGCGCGCCGCCGCCCGAGCGAACGATCAGGCTCCCCGACTCGCTCACCGCCGCCGCGACTCCCCTGACAACGCCGTCCGCCGCCCGCACTTCCACCTCGCGCCCGACGGTGCAGTCGAGGCCGCGCCACGCGTCGAGTATCGGCGAAAATCCCTCGCTCTTCAGCGCCTCGTACCGTGCGTCTAAGGCGTCCAGCACCGCCCTCTCGATCTCCGGCCGCGACGCCGCCTCGAGGGACTCCAGCAGTATGGATGTGGCGGACTCAGCGATCTCCGCGGGCCAGTCGGCCGTGTTGACGTTGATCCCGATGCCGGCGATCACCGCGCCGTCAGCGGCTCGGCATCTCTCGACGAGAACTCCGGCGACCTTGCGGCCGTTCAGCAGCACGTCGTTCGGCCACTTGGTCTGAGCCGCCAGACCGGTTGCGGCCCGAACGGCCTCGGCGACCGCCAGGGAACACACGAAGGCGAGCTGCCAGTGAGAATCGGCGGGAATCTGCGGGCGGAGCACGATGCTCAGATAAAGGCCGGAGTCCGGCGGGGATATCCATCGGCGTCCCAGACGCCCGCGCCCCGCGCTCTGCTCGTCGGCGGCGACGACCGTGCCCTCCGGCGCGCCGTCGCCGGCCATTCGCGCCGCCAGGTCGTTCGTCGAGGCAACCGAATCGAATCGGTGGATGGAGTATCGCATCAGCGGCGTGCCGGACGAATCGGGATCATCCCGTTATCTCGAGGCTGAGATCCAGGGCGTCCACGGAGTGAGTCAACGCGCCGACCGAGATCATGTCAACCCCGGTCTTGGCGACCTCGAGGATGTTCTTCTCGGTGACGTTTCCGGATGCCTCGGTGAGAGCGCGCCCTCTGCACGCCTTGACGGCCTTCTTCAGGTCAGCCGGACTCATGTTGTCGAGCAGGATGATGTCGGCGCCGGCTTCGAGCGCCGTCTCGACCTGCGCGAGGGTCTCCGCCTCGGCCTCGATCTTCATCAGGTGGGACGCGTCCGCCCGCGCCGCCTCGATCGCCTCCGCGATTCCGCCGGCCGCCTCGATGTGGTTGTCCTTGATTAGTACCGCGTCGTAGAGCCCGAAACGGTGGTTTCGCCCTCCGCCTCGCCGGACTGCGTACTTCTCGAGGCTGCGCAGCCCCGGAGTGGTCTTGCGGGTGTCCATCACGACCGCGCCCGTGCCCTCGACGAGGCTGACCAGCCGCGCAGTCCTGGTAGCGATCCCGGACAGCCGCTGGAGGAAGTTCAGGGCGGTCCGCTCCGCCGTGAGAATGGCGACCGTGGGACCGGTGATCTCCGCGATGATGTCTCCGGACTGAACCATCGCGCCGTCGGATAGCTCGGCGCGAAACGCCAGGTTGGACTCGCGCTCGCTTGACTTCCGCGGGGCGACGGGCCCGCCGGTGACGTTCACCGCCGGCTTGCCGAGGTGCTTGGCGGTGATCCGGATCGGCTTGCCCGCCTGAGGGAGTCCCTCTATCCGCACGGCGGCGGTGTGAGGCGGGCGCACGCGCTTTATGACCGTCATGTGCCCGGCGGAGTAGCTCTCGGCGACCAGTCGGAAGCAGATCGCCGCGACGGGAAGTCCGGCGATGATCCCTTCTTCCCTTGCGATTATCCTCGCGTTCGAGACGGCCGACGAAGAGACGGTGAGCGCGGTCGTGACATCGCCCGCGCCGATGTCCTCGTCAAGCGCCCTTCGGACGGTTTCTTCCACTTCCAGATAGTTCAGGTTCATGCTGTACCGCCTGCGGCGTCCTCGTTCGGATGGCTACGCGATCTCGATCATTCGCCGGATTGCCCCGCGCGCCCTATCCATTATATCGGCAGAAAGCTCGATCGGGTACTGCATATCTTCGAGCGACCAGAGAAGTTTCTCCAGCGTGATCTTCTTCATGTTCGGGCAGATCGTATTGTCCGTCGGCGTGAAGAACTTCTTCCCGGGGCTCTCCTGATGCAGACGATGCAGTATGCCCTTCTCCGTGCCGACGATAAACTCCCGATGGGAGCTCTCCCTGGCGAATCGTATCATCCCCGACGTGCTGAACACGCCGTCCGCGAGCTGAACGACCGCGCGGGTACACTCCGGGTGAACCATCACATAGGCGTCGGGATGCTCGGACTTCCGGCGGAGGATGTCCTCCGGCCTGATCCGGTGGTGGGTGGGGCAGTACCCCGGATAGAGAATGATCTTCTTCGACGTCTTTGACGCCACGTAGTCGCCGAGGCACTTGTCCGGGACGAAGATCACCTCGTCTTCGTCGAGCGATTCCACGACCTTGACTGCGTTGGCCGACGTGCAGCAGACGTCGCTCTCGGCCTTAACCTCGGCTGAAGTGTTCACGTAGGCGGCGACGGGGCGGCCGGGATACTCCGCCTTGAACGCCCGGAGCTGCTCGGCGTTGATCATGTCCGCCATCGGGCACCCGGCCTTCAGATCCGGCAGAAGGACGGTCTTCGCGGGCGAGAGGATCTTCGCCGTCTCGGCCATGAAGTGTACGCCGCAGAAGACGATCACTTCGGCGGAAGTCGAGGCCGCCTTCCGGCTCAGTTCGAGCGAGTCGCCCGTGAAGTCGGCGATCTCCTGGATCTCGTCGAGCTGGTAGTTGTGCGCGAGGATCACCGCGTTCGCGGCGCCCTTCAGGCGGTTGATCCGCTCCCTGAGCGATGCGCTCGCCCCTCCGGCATGTCGGTCGCTGGAAGTCATGCGTTCTTCTTTCGCTTGAACTCGCCGATCGCAAGCTCGACGGCCTTGAAAAGGGTTTCGACGCCCTTCACCTCGATGCCTCCGTCAGCCCGCGCCCGGGAGGTGCTGTGCACGGAGGTGATCACCCGATCAAAGCCGAGCCTCGCCGCTTCCTTCACCCGCTTCTCGATCTGGCTGACCCCTCGCACCTCGCCCGCGAGACCGACCTCGCCGACGACGACCGTGTTCGGCTCGACCGGGAGGTCCTTCAGGTTGGACGCGACCGCGACCGCGATGGCGAGGTCGAGCGCCGGTTCCATGACCTTCACGCCGCCCGCAACGTTGATGTACACGTCCTTGTTGGCGAGGCTGAGGCCGACGCGCTTCTCGAGCACGGCGAGTATGAGCATCGCGCGGTTGTAGTCCACGCCGGTCGCCATCCGCCTCGGGCTCGCGAAGTAAGACTGGGCGACGAGGGCCTGGACCTCGACGAGAAGCGGCCGCGTGCCTTCGATAGTCGCCGCGACGACGGACCCGGGCCCGTGCAGGGGCCGCTCCGAGAGCAGTATCTCTGACGGGTTGCCGACCTCCCGCAGGCCGTCCTCGCGCATCTCGAAGATGCCGAGTTCGTCCGTCGAGCCGAACCGGTTCTTGACGGCGCGGAGAATCCGGTAAGTCTGATGACGGTCGCCCTCGAAATAGAGCACCGTGTCCACTATGTGCTCCAGCACGCGCGGGCCCGCGATAGAGCCTTCCTTGGTGACGTGCCCGACTATGAAGACAGGCGTGTCTGTGCTCTTGGCGATCCGCGTGAGCGCCGCCGTGCATGTGCGCACCTGGCTGACGGTCGCCGGGGCCGATTCGAGCGAAGGGTCGTACATCGTCTGGATCGAGTCCACGATCACCGCGCCGGGGTTCAGCGAGGAGATGCACGCCTCGATCTGCTCGATGTCCGTCTCGGCAACGAGGTAGAGCGTGTCCGTCTTGACGCCGAGCCGGTCCGCGCGGAGCTTGATCTGCTCGACGGACTCCTCGCCGGAGACGTAGAGGCTGATGCGCCCGTCGGGGCTCAGGTTGTCCGCCGCCTGGGTGAGGATCGTGGACTTCCCGATGCCCGGGTCTCCTCCGATCAGCACGACCGACCCGGGGACGATGCCTCCGCCGAGCACGCGGTCGAACTCGCCGATGCCGGTGCGGTGGCGCCTGTGCTCGCCCGCGGTCACCTCGCCGATCGGCCTCGGCGCGTTGTGGAGGACGGCGGCCGTCTTTCGGGCCGACGACTTCTCGCGCGCGACGGTTTCCTCAGCGAACGTATTCCACTGGTCGCAGTCGGGGCACCGCCCGAGCCACTTGAGCGACTCGCAGCCGCACTGCTGGCAGACGAACTTGGTCTGTGTCTTGGCCATGGGATATCTCTCGACGGGAATCATAGCAGATCGGCGGGCGTCGGCACAAATCGCCAGGCCGGACGCGGGCGGGGAGGTTCGGGGCCGGGGGAAGAAGAACTCAAGGGTGGAGGGCGCTGATGTCCGGGATCGGCATAGCTGTGTGGAACTTCGAGGGTGACGATATCGCGGTCAAACTGCGCATGTTCGCCGAGATGGGTTACACGGCCGCGAGCATCAACAACCGCTCGCTCGATCTGCTGTCCGACGAGGACGAGTCGAGGATCGCCGAGACAGCCGACGAGCACGACCTCGCGCTGACGTTCCACGGCGGCTTCACCGATGAGTCCCAGGATTCGCAGGTTGCAGCGCGCCGGGCGGAGCGCATCGCCCGGCTGCACGAGCGCACCGGACGGGTCGCGTGTACATCCTATGATGTGCCGGGCACGCCGATCCCAGGCTGCTGCAGCCGGAAGGAGCCTGAGCGTATACTCGGCATGCTGGAGGACGTGCTGCGAACCATGAGCGGGACAGGCGTCAAGGTGCTGCTCGAGGACTGCCCGCTGTACCCCGAAGAGGCCGTGCGGATCGATGGGTTGAGGGAGCGTTACCCGCACCTTGGGGTTCTGATTGACCTCGGCCACATGAACCTCCGCCTTCGCGAGCCGAGGCACGATCCCCGGCCGCTGGATCCGGGCGCCGTCGAGGCGTATCTCAGACGGATCCCCTGGGAGATCGCGGAACTGCACGTCCACAGCAACGACGGGACGAGGGACCAGCACGCGCCTCCCTATGCGCCTAACGCGGACATGGCAGAGGCCGCGCGCGTGCTCCGAGAGATCGGGTTCGACGGCATCTCGACGATCGAACTCGTGCCGAAGTGGTGCGGTCTGCCTGACGATGAAATCGAGGATGCGTGCCGGCGGTCGCTCGAGTACTGGAGAGGCCTCCTGTGATAGACAGGTTTCTGATATCATCGGTCGCGTGGCAGGGAGTCCGGCACTCAGAGGCGATAGCGCAAGTCCGGGCGGCCGGTTTCGGCGGCGTGGAGATCCTCTGCAAGCCGGGGCATTTCGAGCCGGGCAACCGCGCTTATGTCGAGGACGCGCTTCGCGGGCTCGACGGCTGGACCAACGCCGAAGTCACCCTGCACGCGCCTTTCTACGATGTGGATCTGGCCGCGACTGACGCGGACGGGTGGAGCCATGCGGTGCGCGAGGCGATGCTGGCGCTGGAAGCCGCCTCTCGCCTGAAGGCCGGAAGCATGACGATCCACGTCAGGAGCATGACGGCGGCAGAGCGCTGGGACGGCGGCAACGTCGAGGCGTTCGGTCGGTCGCTGCAGCGCCTCATTCCGGCGGCATCGGAGCGCAGTGTCGGGCTTGCGGTCGAGAACTTCCCGCCGCCGTACTTCACCGCGAACGAGCGCGATCTCCTCGGTCTGATCGAGGGCTTCCCGTCGGTCGGGACGTGCATTGACACCGGACACGCCCACCTGGCGCACAGGCTCGTAGAGATCGCCCGCGCGCTGGCGGAGAGGGCATTGGTCGCGCACCTTCACGACAACAGCGCGTGCGGGAGGGACGAGCACCTCATCCCGGGGCGCGGCACGATCGCGTGGAGGGAGTTCGTCGAGGCGATGCGGGGCTTCAGGGGCAGGCCGGTCATGGAAGTTGGAATGACGGGGACGCTCGGCGAGACCCTGGCGAACGTCGAGAAGGCGATCAGGGAGACGGGGCTGGAAGGTCTGGTGGGAGCATAGGCCCCGTCTGTCCCATATGATACATCGGGATCGAGCAGGAGTGGGAGCATGAACGTTCGGCTGAAGATACTGTGCTGCAACATACGGGTGGACGTACCCGCGGACCACGAGACGCGAAACGGCTGGGACGACCGCAAGGACCTGTGCCTGGAGGTGATCCGCGCGCAGAAGGCCGACGTGATATGCCTGCAGGAATGCAGAGAGGCTCACTACGGGTTCTTGAGTAGCGGGCTTCCGGAGTACGACAGCTTCGGACTTGCGAACCCGGACCCTGAGTTCAACCCGACAAATGCCATCTTCTTCGCCCGCGGCCGGTTCGAGACGATCTCGGCGGGCGGGTTCTGGCTCTCCGAGACGCCGCACGTCGAGGGGTCGCTGTCCTGGGATTCGGCCCGCTCGAGGTTCGCCAACTACGTGAACCTGAAGGAGCGGGACTCGCGGCTGGAGTTCAGGGTCTGGAACAGCCATCTCGATCACATCGGCCGGACTGCCCGGGTCGAGCAGGGCCGGTTGATCGTCGAGTCCTCGCGGGCGATCTCGGACAGCCTGCCCCAGATCTTCACCGCCGACTGCAACGCGGACGCGTCCGACCCGGCGATCCGCAACCTCATCGCCGGCGGGTGGAACGATACCTACGCGGCGATACACGGGCCGTCGGACCCGGGATTCACGTACCATGGGTTTCTCGGCCCGAAGTATGACCCGAAGAACGGGGTCGGCAAGATAGACTTCATCTTCACTCGCGGTCCCGTGGAGACGCTGGCCGCCGGAATCATCTGCGATAGCCGGGACGGGAAGTACCCGAGCGACCACTACTTTCTGTCCGCCGAGGTGGGGATTTGAGCGACACACTGAAGATCATCTGCTGCAACATCAGGGTGGACGTCCAGGCGGACGCGGACGAGGGCAACGGCTGGAAAGACCGCAGGGGGATGTGCGTGGAGGTGATGTACGGCCAGCACCCGGACGTCATCTGCGTGCAGGAGTGCAAGGGCAACCAGTACGCGGACCTCAAACGGGGGCTTCCCACATACGACGGATACGGGATCTCCAACACCGTGACCGGGTACAACCCGTCGAACGCCATCCTCTATCTCCGCTCCCGCTTCGAGCTGATAACGGCGGGAGGGCACTGGCTGTCGGAGACGCCCCACGTCGCAAACTCCAAGTCCTGGGACTCATCCCTGCCGAGGTTCGTAAACTGGGTGGATCTCAGCGACCGGACGTCGGGCAGGGAAATCCGGGTGTGGAACAGCCATTTCGACCATGTCGGGCAGAAGTCCCGGGAGGGGCAGGCCCGCCTCATCGTCGAAGGCGCGAAGCCCTTCCCCGCCGATCTCCCTCAGTTCTTTACCGCCGACTGCAACGCGGACGCCTCCAATCCGGCGATCAGAGCGTTGAAAGAGGGCGGATGGGTGGACACGTACACCGCCGTCCACGGCCCGGACGATCCCGGAAACACGTTCCACGGGTTCATCGGGCCGAAGTACGTGGGCAAGGTCGGCAAGATCGACTTCGTCTTCTGCCGGGGTCCGGTCAAGCCCACGGTCGCGGAGATCATACGCGAGGGCAGGGACGGACGGTACCCGAGCGACCATTACTTCGTATCAGCCGAGGTGGCGCTTGACGAAAGGCGTTGACCGCACTGAGGCAGACGTCCTGGTGGTCGGCGGGGGGCCTTCGGGGATCATCGCGGCGGTTGCGGCAGCCGATAGCGGGGCGAGGGTGGCGCTGATCGAGCGGCGCGGATTCGTCGGGGGCAATCTGACCATCGGCCTGCCGGTCCTCGGGTTTCTCAGCCAGAAGGGCGAGCAGATCATCACGGGCCTGCCGCAGAGGCTCATTGACCGGCTCAGGGCAGTCGGCGCGGCCGGCGAGCATCAGGCCTGTCCGCTTCACGTCAGCCTCACACTGATCGCCCCCGAAGCTGTGGAAACCGTCGCGCTTGATATGCTCCGGGAGAGCGGCGTCGAGATCATTCTGCGCACCGCCTGCGCGGACGCCATCGTGGACGGCGGCCGGATTCGGGGGATCGTCACGGAGGGCGGGTCGGGGCGCGGGGCGATCGAGGCCGACGTCGTCATTGACTGCACGGGCGACGGAGACGCGGCGTTCCTGGCCGGCGTGCCGTGCGGGAAGGGCGACGATCTCGGCGGAATGCAGCCCCCCACGCTGATGTTCTGCATGGCCGGCGCGGATACCGAGAAGCTCCGCATGAGCCTTGCGAGCGACCCGCAGGCGTACGATGCGGACTACATCCCGCCGGAGTACTTCCTCGAGCACCGACGCTTCATCGTCGTCGGCCTCAGAAAGCTGATCGAGAAGGCGCGGCAGGCGGGCCTCTCGATCCCGACAGACAGGACGATCCTGATCACCGGCCTGCGCGAGGGCGAGGTCTGGGTCAACATGACGCGGGTTAAAGGCGTTGACGGCACTGACCCGCGCAGCCTTGCGCTCGGCGAACTGGAGGCCGCGGGCCAGATAGACGACATCCGCAGATACCTCATCGAGTACGTGCCCGGCTTCGAAAACGCGCGCCTCGACAGGATAGCCCCGTTCCTCGGCATCCGCGAGACCCGGCGCATCGTCGGCCGGTACGTCATGACAAGGGACGACGTCTTGAGCTGCCGTAGGTTCGACGACGCGGTCGCAGTCGGCAGCTACCCGGTGGACCTCCACCACCCCGGCGACGACAACTGCACGCTGGAGTGGTGCGGCGATTGCTACGACATTCCGTACCGATCGCTGGTGCCTCAGGGCGTGGAGAACCTGCTGGTTGCCGGGCGGTGCATCTCGACGACGCACGAGGCTCTGGCGGCGGTCCGGGTGATGTCAACCTGCATGGCGGTGGGAGAGGCGGCCGGTCGGGCGGCGGTGATGGCGGCCCGTGCGGGAGTGTCACCGTCAGGCGTTGATGTTGATGCGCTCAGATGCGCGCTGATTGAGTGCGGGGGGTATCTGCGGGAACGGCCGTAGGTCACATCGCTCCCAGGAGACGCATCGCATTCCCGCCTAGTACGGCCGCAGTCTGCTCTTCAGAGAGTGAGAGCCCGCGTATCCCGGCGACTTCCTGCGCCTGGTCCGTCCAGGGTGAATCCGTCGCGAACAGCACCCTCTCGACGCCGTGTGCGCGCATCAGCGAGACCATGGCATCAGGCCCGAGGTCGGCGAGCGAGTATGACGTGTCGAAGAACAGCTCCCGGCCGACGAGATGGCGCTCCACCTCCCCCCAGCACTGATAGCCGCCCATGTGCGCGGCGATGACGGTCATCTCCGGCACGGCGTCGAGAACCCTCGCCAGGCGGTCGGGCGTGCAGTGGACCGGCGGTGGCAGGCCGATGTCCACTCCCGCGTGGAAGAGCACGATCAGGCGCGCTTCCTCGAGAGCGCGATACATCGGCAGCAGGGCCGGATCGTCCACGAAAAACTCCTGATAGTCCGGGTGGAACTTCACGCCGACGATGCCGTCGCCGGCGATCCGCTCGATCTCGGCTCGCAAGTCGTCCTGAAGCGGGTGGAGCGTGCCGAAGCAGATCAGGCCGGGATACTGCCGGTTGACCTCGGCGGCCCAGCGGTTGATGCTTCCGACCTGGGAAGGCTTCGTGGCGATCGGCATCACCGCCGAACGGGCGATCCCCGCCGCCCGCATCGAGGTCGTCAGCCCGGCGCACGTGCCGTCGGTGTGGGCGGGGACGCTGCTGCACTCGGATAGAGCGGCGATCGCCCTCGGCGCAAGCGCATCCGGGAACGCATGCGTGTGAATGTCAACGATCATCTCAGGATCCCCGCCTGTCGCCGAAGGAGTACACGCGGATCGCGGCTTTCGGCTGTATCGGGCAGGCGGCCTCGCAGAGCCCGCATCCGACGCATTTCTCCTCGTTGACGGTCGGCACCCTCGCGCCGCCCTCTTCCTTCCACTCGATGGCTTTGTAGGAACAGTACTCATCGCAGACGATGCACTGCTTCCCGGCGTTCCACGCGATGCACTGGTCGCGGAGAATGACCGCGGTGCCGATGAAGATCTCCTTCTTGGCCTCGACCTCGAACGGCTGTATGGCGTCGGTCGGGCATACCTGACCGCAGGCGTTGCACTGCTCGGTGCACGGCCCGATTCGCGGGACCAGCACAGGCGTCCAGATGCCCTCGATGCCGGCGTCGAACAGCGCGGGCTGGAGGCCGTTCGTCGGGCAGGCCTTCATGCAGAGGCCGCACCGGGTGCACCGGGCGACGAACTTGCTTTCCGGGCAGGAGTTGGGCGGCCGGATGAGGTACTCGCTGCTCAGCTTGATGCTCGACCCGGCGACGGCCGGCGTCTTTCGACCGGGATCGACGGCGGCGACTGTCACGAGACCGAGGCCGATGCCCATCCCCTGGAGAACGCGCCTGCGCCGAAGATCGAGGCTCGTCTCGCGGTGGAACTCGGGCTTCGGCCTGAGCCGGAAGCTCACCGCGTCTCGCGGGCAGACCTCCACGCAATCCATGCACTCGATGCACTCGGTCAGGCGGGTGAGCCTGGGGTTCTCAGGGATGGCCGCCATCTTGCAGTCGTGGGCGCACCGGGAGCAGTCGTTGCAGCCGGATCCGACGACCCTCTTCAGCAGAGGGACTCGCGAGAGCAGGCCCAGCAGGGCCCCGAGCGGGCAGAGGTTCCGGCACCAGAACCGCCGCGAGACGCCGTTCAACGCTACGATCGCGACGAAGACCCCCAGCACGAGGAATGCCTGGCGGAAGTGTGTCTGCTGGCTCGAGACGAACGCCGACGCCGCCATCCGGTCGCCGAGCCACATGCTTGCCGAGGCGAGCGGCCCGAAGCTGCTGCCCGACCAGACGTACAGGTGATCGGCGAACCACTTGACGGTCATCTGTACCGGCGCGACGAATCCGATAACCACGGCGCGGTGGATCAGGCTGAGCGGATCGAGCAGGTAGACGAACTGCATCGTGAAGACGGCCGTGACCGCCAGCCCCGCGAGGACATAGTACTTCAGGCTCAGCATCCTCCACCCTTCGCGGTGGTGGCGCTTGCGGAAGAACACCCGGTCGGACAGGTCGAGGGTCGTGCCCATCGGGCATATCCACCCGCAGAAGACCCGCCCGAGCAGGATCGTGAGGCCGACGACGATGAGCGACAGCGCCATTTCGGGGATGAAGCTTCGGGACGCGAGCATCGAGGCCGCGGCCGCCAGCGGGTCGAGCTGCATGAGCAGGTCGGACGGGATGCCGTTCCAGAGCGGATATGCGGTTTTGAAGACGAGAAACAGGAACAGCCCGAAGAAAAGCACCTGGCTGACCCGCCGGATGGTACGTGTCATGATCAGTGATTCGTGATGAGTGATGGGTGATTCGCACGAAGACCTGTAAGTCACGAATCACTGATCACTCGTCAGACCTTCTTCTGCGTGACTTTGGCGAGGTCCATCGTGCCGAGGCCGAGCTTCGACGCCGCCACGATGTGACCTACCTGCGAAGGGTTTCTGCCGAGGAGCTTCGCCGCGTATGCGTCCACCGCCACCGGGTCGGTCGCCGCTATGATCTGCCCGACGTCCTTCGTGGTGCCGGGGCCCTTCGGGCCGCCGGTGAGCAGGATTCGCACGGCGTCGAGAATGATCAGGTTCGGCTTCACGGCAGAGGCGTAGTCGGCGATGCACTGGTCGAGTCCCTTGCGGTGCCAGCTCTGGCGGTCCCAGTTCGTGCCCATCAGGTTCTTCATGCTCGCCGTCATGCCGGAAGCGCCGTGAACCTTCGCTATCGGCACATTGATGAAGCAGTCGGCGTCCATGATCTCCCGGGCGCACTCGTCCGCCTTCAGTATCTTGCCCTTGGGGATCGTCACCGGCTTGTACATGCTCTTCGCGTGCCCCGAGACGAGGCGGACCTTCTGGTCGGCGCAGACCTTCTTAGCGCCGCTCAGATCGAATGCCGTCTGCCAGTTGTCGCACGTGTGATCGAGAACGGTGATGCGGCCGGCCCCCGCCTGCTTGCAGAGTCTGATGATCGCGGCCAGGACCTGCGGGTTGGTGTTCGCCGCCACTTCCGGGGCGCGAGCCCACGCGATGTTCGGCTTGATGACGACCGACTTCCCCTTCTTGACGAACTTGCCGATACCGCCGAGCCCGTCTATCGCCTTCTTGACTTTGGCCTCGATGCTGCCCGCCGACGCTATCGAGAGCACCGACCCGGCGGCTTCTGCTTCCTGAAGGATGCCGAGCAGTTCGTCCCCCGCTATCGCGAGGCCGCACGTCGCCGCGCCCGCTATTCCGGCGCGCCGCAGAAACTCGCGGCGCGTGAACTTGTCCGTCATTGCTTCCTCCGTGTCTTCGTGTATTTCCGCGCTTCCATGTTCCTATACGGTCTTTCGGATGATCTCGATCTTCGCCGGGTCGTTTGTGCCGATGCCCATGGATGCGGCAGTCTGTATGAACTTCGTGGGGCGGCCGGACTCCGCGAGCGGCTTGAGGTCCATCTCCTTGCGGCGCTCCTCGATCATCTGCCATGCCTGATAGTCAACCGCGACCGGGTCCGCGCCGATCATTATCGAGCGGCACTCCCATGCAAACTCCGGCTTGTAGCCCGGCCCGCCGTTTGCCAGCGGCTTGAGCGCGTCGCACACGATCAGGCGCGTCTTCTCCCTGATCGCGGGGATCGAGTTCAGCTCGGCAAGGAACGGGTCGCAGTTGTTGCCGTGATGCGCGCTCGGATTGTCGTGAGTGCCGTAATGGTTCTTCATCGCGCAGGTCACGCCGGATATGCTGTGGTCCTTGACTATCGGGACGTTGATCAGGGCGTTGATCTTCTTCGTCAGGATCGTGCTCAGCTTGCCGCTGAAACTGCCGACCGTCGTCCGCTCCGGCTCGTACTCGCCCTCCGTGCCGTAGCACGCGACTCGGGTGCCGCCACGGTTGATGACGAAGCCCGACTGAGTGAGTTCCCTGTCGTTTCGATCCCAGACGATGATGTTCTCCTCTTTGACGCCCGCGATCTTCAGTCCCGCTATGATCGAGGCGGCGAGTTCGGGATGAGTGGATGCGCCGACGCGGAAGAGCGTGTTGACCTTGATGCCGACGACGTCGGTCGGCCTGAACAGTTTCTTCCATGCGGCGGCCTCGGAGGGCAGGCCGGTGTAGGCCTTCATCCCCGCTGACAGCATCGAGTTCAGCACGGACTGGTTCACCGTGGGGTCCACCTCTCCTACCGATGCCATCTTCAGGCCGGACACGGTGCTCGCGTTCGCCTCGCCGAGCACTCTGTCGCCTTTGACGATCACGATCCGCGACTTGCCGTTCGGGGCCGAGAGCGCCTCGATCGGGAGCACTCCCGCGCTGATTCCGGCGCCGGCGACTGCCGCGCCCTTGAGAAAGTCTCTTCTGCTGAGTCTTGTCATCAACCGCTCCTTGTCTGACGCACGTCGGGTGTCTGCGGATGTTCGGGGGGATGATCTGATGAATGTCCTGCGGTTCGTCCTACTCGAGAATCTCCTCGGGCTCGAACCAGATGGCTATCTCGGACTCCGCGTTCTCCGCGCAGTCCGAGCCGTGTACCAGGTTCTCCCTGGTGCTGAGTGTAAGATCGCCGCGAATCGTGCCGGGGGCGGCGTCCAGCGGATCGAGGCCGCCCATCATCTGCCTGACCAGAGCGACGGCATTGTCACCGGCGACGACCAGGGCGACGACCGGGCCGGAGGACATGAACCTGACGACGCCGTCGAAGAAATCCTTGCCCCTGTGGGCCTCGTAGTGCCTCTCGACCAGTTCGACCGTCGGCCGGAGCATCTTGAGGGCCTTGATCTGAAGCGTGCGGCTCTCGAATCGGCCTATGACCTCTCCGATCAGCCCGCGCCTCACGGCGTCCGGTTTGACCAGCACAAGAGTCCGTTCCATGTCGTCCTCTACGGAGCGCGCGCCGCAGGCCGCATCGCTCTGCGGCCAGTATATCAAGAGGGTGCTGAGGTGTCAAGGAACGCGGACGTGGGCATCTGTGCAAAAATGTTTCAAAAGTTTTTATTTGTTATGTTTAGAAACACTCTGGCCGGGGTAAAAGGGAATCGGCAGGGACATGGAAGTCGGCCGGCTTCCGGGGGACTCCGAACGGGTGTAACCTGAATGCCGCAGTCGGCCGACTTCCAACCGCATAGTGGCCGGGAGGCGGAAAGGGTAAGTGGCCGCCGATCCCGGGGCAGGAAACGATCTCCGGACACGCGGCAAGCGTCATGGGTGTGACGTTGTGAACCGGAAGTCGCAGTCTCTCAGCGATGCATCTCATGTGGGGTGCGGTGCACTCGCGGGGAGCGCAGAACCCGCCTCGAGGATTGCCCTACCGACCGCCTTCTGTTATAATGAGGCCGGGCTCACCCCCGGCCTCATTAGTTTCTATACCCGGGTGAAACAATGAAACCTGCCACTTCCGCTCTCCTGGTCTCGGCCGCCCTCATCCTCTCCGTCACCTCATCCTTCGGCGGCTCTCGCATATCCGCCCCCACGATCGTTCCCAAGGACGAGTGGGGCTCGATGCGCGAGGGTGATCGCTATCAGGACCGCGTCTTCGATCCGTATTCGCAGGGGCCGCTCGGCGACCCCGTCGCGATAACGATCCACCATACGTACATCCCGGCGGGCGCCAATCCGCCCGATCCCGCCGAGGACAGGAGGAAGCTCCGCGAGATTCAGGAGATGCACGTCGGCAAGGGCTGGGGCGACATCGGATATCACCTCCTCATCGGAAGCGACGGCACCGTCTATCAGGGCCGCCCGCTCGGATGGATGGGCACCCACTCGCCGCCGAACACGTCGAACATCGGCGTCAACGTGATCGGGGACTTCCACGAGAAGGAATACCCGTCGCAGGTACAGATCGAGTCCCTCGCGCGGCTGCTCTCCTGGCTGTGCGACACATACGACATTGACCCGACCGCGAATGCGGTGATCTTCGACCGGACCGCGATAGCGGTCGGGGGCCATCGGGACTGGAACGCGACGGCATGCCCCGGCGACCACCTCTACGCCCCGCTTGCCGACATCCGAAACCGCGTGCGCGCCGACCTGCTGGCGGGGCATCCTCCGTACGATGCGAGGCCCTCCGTGCTGCAGTTCTATCCGACCGCGCTGCTCGCCGGCCGGGAATACACCCTGGATCTCCATGTCAGAAACGTCGGTTACCTGCCCTGGTCGCACTTCAACCGGGTGCGTCTGGATTCGCTGAAGCCCGATGCGCTCGTCGTCCCCGAGCCGTCGCTCTCGGACGGCGAGACGGTCGGCACTCTCGCCAACAGGACGTGGACGCTGGCGATCCGATCGCCCGCCGAGCCCGGCCCCGCGCGGCTGGCCGTCCGGATGAGCGAGGCCGACCGGCCGTTCGGCGGAGAGATCGGCTGGGACGCCGAGGTGCTCAGCCCGGCGGCGTTCATCTCCGAGTGGCTCACGGCGGGCGCGTTCACGGCTCAGGCCGCGGACGGCTCGCCGGCTTCGCCGGATGCCCTGATCGCCCGGGACTTCTTTGCGGGGCAGCCGCTCGACGTCATGGACACTTTCGACGAGGCGAGCGAGAAGGCGCACGGTTATTCCGTGACGGATGAGTACTCGAGCGGAGAGCGCAGCTTCCGGGGCCCCGACGGTCAGCGGGTGAGTGAGAGCGGGCGCTACTTCCGCGGCGAGGAGAACCTCACTCTCTCCCTGACGGGACACAAAGATGGGAACGTGATACTCCGCAGGCTGATAGACGCGGGCGACCGCGACCAGCGCGCGAGCATCACCGTGAACGGCGAGTGGCGGACTATCTGGAGCCATCCCGGCAGGGAGCGCTACCGCCTCTGGAAGGAAGTTGACACCGTCATCCCGTACTACCACCTCGCGGGGAAGCGGGAGATCACAGTGAGCGTGAAGTCGCTCGGCACGGTGCAGTACGGCTGCAACTCGTTCAGGTACGCCCTCCTCGACTCGGGCGAGCCGCTCGCGGCTCCGAGGCTCGGAGAGAAGGTCGGCGACGGCAAGTGGGAGTCCTGGAAGTCGCACGACGGCCTGACGGACCTCTCATCCGCGTTCAAGGATGCGCAGGCCGGGGCGGCCTACCTCGCGGTATACGTCAAGTCGCCGAGGACGCAGCGTGTAGAGTTTCGGACGGGGTATGCGGGCCGGCTGAAGGCGTGGGTGAACGGCGAGCTGGCCGTTTCGAGTCTCGGCGGGAAGCCCGATTTTCCCGATACCGAGAGCGGGTCCGTCCTGCTCAAGAGCGGCTGGAACCGCCTGCTGGTGAAAGTCGTCCTCGACCCCGGCGCGAAGAACCTCTACGCGAGGTTCTGCCGGAAGGACGGCAGCCCGGCGGAGGGCCTGAAGGTCTCGTTCGACCCGAACGACCGGGCAGCGGAGGAAGTCCGCACTGCGAAGGCGGAGAGCGCCCCCGCGAGCCTTTGATAAAAAACGCGGCAGTGAAGGGAGTTCACTGCCGCCGAGAGCATGAGGAAGGCAAGGGGCAACAACCGTTGCCCAGTTGCGCACAAAGCGCAATGTATTGCTCTTGTACCCGCATGCGGGGTAATCCAAACATCGGCAGTCAATAACATGAAGTTTCTGACGGTCGGGACCAGGGGCAGCGCGCTAGCGCTCGCACAGACCAATCAGGTCGCCGAACGCCTCAGACAGCTGTGGGAGGCGTCTCCAGGCGGCGACCCCTTCACTGTCGAGGTACAGGTCATCAAGACGAAAGGGGACCGGATACTCGACGTCCCCCTGGCCGGCATCGGCGACAAGGGCCTCTTCGTCAAGGAACTCGAGCAGGCGCTGCTCTCCCGCGAGGTGGACTTCGTCGTCCACAGCATGAAGGACCTGCCGACCGAGATGCCGGACGGCCTCTGCATCGCCGCCGTGCCCGAGCGAGAAGACCCGCTAGATGCACTGGTCTCCGGCGGCGCCGTGCTCGCCGACCTGCCGCCGGGAGCGCGGATCGGCAGCAGCAGCCTCCGCAGGCGCGCCCAGATACTCCACCACCGCCCGAACCTCGAGATCCTCGACATCCGCGGCAATCTCGACACCCGGCTCCGCAAGCTCGACAACGGGGAGTACGACGCGATCGTCCTTGCATGCGCGGGATTGAACCGCATGGGCTGGGCCGACCGCATCACCGAGAAGCTTTCGCCCGAGATATGCCTGCCCGCCGTCGGTCAGGGCGCGCTCGCGATCCAGGCTCGTCGGGACGACCCCGAGACGTTCCTGCTGCTGGCCGTTCTCGATCACCCGGAGACCCACGCGGCGGTCCGAGCGGAGCGGTCGCTGATGAAGTCGCTCGAAGGGGGCTGCCAGGTCCCGATCGGCGCTCTCGCCCGTCTGGATAGCGGCGCGCTTGTCCTTGAGGGAGTCGTCGCGAGCCTCGACGGGGCGAAGCTCGTCCGCGGCCGGGTCATCGATCGACCGGATCAGCCCGACGAACTCGGCATCGAGCTGTCCCAAGTCCTCCTCTCCGCCGGCGCTGACCGTATCCTCGCCGACCTGCGACGTTAGTCCTCGAAGCCCATCCTGTTGACTCCCCTCACCGTGAAGTGGGATAATCGCCGAGGGAAAGCGAAGAACTTCGCGGCCGGAAAACCAGTCCGGCGGCGGCGAAAAGAGACACTTCATGGCAGTTATGGATGTTGATTACCTCGTCCTCGGGAGCGGCATAGCGGGGCTGAGTTTCGCGCTCAAGGTGTCGAAGCTCGGACGGGTCGCGCTGGTCACGAAGAAGAGCGACACCGAATCTAACACGAACTACGCGCAGGGCGGGATCGCGGGCGTGATCGCCCCCGATGACAGTTTCGATCTTCACATCCGCGACACGCTCGTCGCGGGCGCAGGGCTCTGCCGGCTGGAGACCGTCGAGATCCTCGTCAGGGAAGGCCCGGAGCGGATCAGGGAACTCGTCGAACTGGGCGTCCAGTTCAGCCGCGAGAAGACCCCCACCGGCGAGACGAGGTTCGCGCTCGGACGCGAGGGCGGCCACTCGATGCGCCGCATCCTCCACGCCGCCGACCTGACCGGGCGGGAGATCGAGCGCGCGCTGATCGTCCGGTGCAAGCACCAGGAAAACATCCGCACCTTCGAGCACGAGTGCGCGATTGACCTCATCACGCGCCCCGGCGACAGCGGCCTGACGTGCTGCGGGGCATACGTGCTCGACGCCGAGACCGAGGAGGTCACGACCTTCCGCGCGAGGGTCACTATGCTCGCGACCGGCGGCGCGGGGCAGGTCTATCTCCACACGACGAACCCGGAGATCGCTACCGGCGACGGCGTGGCGATGGCATACCGCGCGGGGGCCGGTATCGCCAACATGGAGTTCATCCAGTTTCACCCGACCTCCCTGCATCACCCCGAGGCGCGCTCGTTCCTCATCTCGGAGGCGGTCCGGGGCGAGGGAGGCATCCTGCGCCTCAGGGACGGCAGCACGTTCATGGAGAACTACCACGAGATGGGCTGCCTCGCGCCGAGGGACATCGTCGCCCGCGCGATTGACGCCGAGCTGAAGAAGAGCGGAGACGAGTGCGTCTATCTCGACGTGACGCACCTGGACGCGGCCCACGTCCGGGAGCGGTTCCCGACCATCTACCAGAAGTGCCTCTCGGTCGGCATCGACATCACCGAGGACTGGATCCCGATCGTCCCGGCGGCTCATTACAGCTGCGGCGGCGTGTTGACCGACGTGAATGCTCGGTCCTCGGTCGAGCGGCTCTACGCATGCGGAGAAGTCGCATGCACCGGAGTCCACGGCGCGAACCGGCTGGCGTCGAACTCCCTGCTCGAGGCGGTGGTCTTCGCTCACCGGGCGGCCGGCGACTCGGAGCAGTACATGGGCGCGCGCTGCGAAGGCGAGATACCCGACTTTCCGAAGGCCGCCCACTCGAGGCAGACATCCCTCGAGGAGATCGCGGGGCTGAAGGGCGCGATCAGGCGGATCATGTGGCGCTACGTCGGCATAGTGCGCACGAACGAGCGGCTGCAGAAGGCGAAGGACCAGCTCGCCGAACTCGCCGCGCGGGTGGACGCGATGTATGAGTCCGGCCGCTTGAGCAGCGACCTTCTCGAACTTCGGAACATGGTCACGACGGCCTCCCTGATCATAGAGTCCGCCATTTCCAGGAAGGAAAGTCGGGGGCTCAACTACAATCTTGACTACCCCAAGCTGGATGAGAACACGAAGGATACAGTACTGAACCGCGGATCATGACGGACAAGCTGGTTGGAAGAGTCTATCTGGTAGGAGCAGGGCCCGGTGATCCGGGCCTGTTGACCCTGAGGGGCGCGGAATGTATCCGGCGGGCCGACGTGATCGTATACGATCGCCTGGTGCATCCCTCGATCCTATGCCACGCCCGCCCTGAGGCCGAACTGATCTACGTCGGCAAGGAATCCAGCCGGCACACCATGAAGCAGGAGGACATCAACAGTCTGCTCGTGGAGAAGGCTCGGGAGGGCAAGACCGTCGTGCGGCTCAAGGGCGGCGACCCGTTCGTCTTCGGGCGCGGCGGCGAGGAGGCGGAGGCGCTGGTGGAGGCGGGCATCGAGTGGGAGGAAGTGCCGGGAGTCACCTCGGCGATCGCGGCTCCGGCCTACGCGGGGATTCCGGTCACGCACCGCGGGCTCACGACATCACTGGGCATCATCACCGGCCACGAGAGAGCCCCCTCGCCCTCTGAGGGAGAGGGTTGGGGTGAGGGTCAGCAGTCGCGCATCAAGTGGGACAAGATCTCCACCGGCCTGGACACGATCGTCTTCCTCATGGGCGTCGAGAACCTGCCGAGCATCGTGTCGGAATTGGTGGCGAATGGAAGGGATCCCTCGACGCCGGTCGCGCTCGTCCGATGGGGCACTCGGGCCGAGCAGGAGACGCTCGTGGGGACCCTCGCGGACATCGTCGAGAAGTCGGCAGGCTTCAAGTCGCCGGCGGTCACCGTCGTCGGCGATGTCGTCAACCTGCGGGAGAAGCTTCGGTGGTTCGACAACCGCCCGCTGTCCGGGAAACGCGTGCTCGTCACTCGGAGCCGCGATCAGGCGAGCAAGCTGTCCGAACTCCTTCGCGAGCAGGGAGCCGAGCCGGTCGAGTTCCCGGTCATCCGCATCTCGCCGGTCCAGGACTGCAGTGAACTCGATGCGGCGATAGACCGGATCGGGGAATACGACTGGATACTCTTCACGAGCACGAATGCGGTCTACAACCTGTGTCGTCGTCTCTACGAAACCTGGAAGGACGTCCGATCGCTCAAAGGCCCAAAGATCGGCGCTATCGGACCAGCAACCGCCGAGGCTGTCTCGTCTCTGGGCATGCGGATGGAGTTCATCCCGTCAGAGTTCGTCGCGGAATCGGTCGTCGAGGAGTTCCCCGAGGACCCAGCCGGGAAGCGTATCCTGATCCCCGGGGCGAAAGACGCGCGCGAAGTGCTGCCCGAAAAGCTCAGGGAAAGGGGAGCGCAGGTGGATGTCGTGGCGTCTTATCAGACGGTGATCGAGGAGTCCTGCGCGCCACCGATCAAGGAAATGCTTGAGCGCGGGGAGATCGACATCATCACGTTCACAAGTTCCTCGACGGTGAAGAACTTCGTTCAGCTTGTCGGCCGGGAATCGGTACGGGAGGGCGTCATGATCGCCTGCATCGGCCCGATCACCGCCCAGACCGCCGAGGACCACGGCCTCCATCCCGACATCGTCGCGGAGGACTACACGATCGAGGGGCTGGTGAAGGCCATTACGGGGAGGTAATGAGATGGAGCATGACGAGCTGATAGCTGAGATCAGGAAGGCATACCGTGAGGATGACTTCCCGCTGGTGTGTAAGCTGTGCGACCAAGCCGCTCAGGAGAATCCTGAGTCGCCGGAGGCGCAGGCGCTCCTAGCGGTTTCGCTCTACTGGCGGGCGCGCAAGGACGAAGCGGCATCGGCGTCTCTCCGTGCGCTCGAGGTGCGCCCGGATATGCCGATAGCTCTAGCCGCCAGCTGCGTCATCGCCACCTGTGAGGGCGATATTGACTCGGCCCTGAATGCGGCCGACTCCGCCATTGCTCGTGCTCCGTTTGACCCGCTGGTGGTGGCTTTCTCCACGGGCGCGTATAGCCTCAGCGGCGACAATGCCAAGGGGTTAGCGGCGATAGAGTCGTATCGCCGGGAGCACCCGGATGATATTGACATGCTGCACCACTTGATCACTTCACTGAGGAGCGCCGGACGCTCTGAGGATGCAGAGGCACTCCTGGCGGATTGTGAGCGACGCTCTCCAGGATCTCACAGATGGTTCCATCAACGCGCCCGAGTCGCGATGCTGAACGGCAGTCTTGCCGAGGCGATTGACCTGCTTACGCAAACCACTCAACAGGCGCCGGGCTCTTACATGTACTGGGCCGAACTCGGTTCCGCACTGGCTTTCGCCAAGCGTGACAAAGAGGCAGAAGAGGCCGCAATGAAGTCTCTCTCGATCTGCCCACTCTCGTCATCTGCAATGGGCGTGATGGTCCGCGTCTGCAATCAGCGAGGCGACAAGGAAGGCGCTGCCGAGTGGACCGCGAGGGCCGCCGAGGCCGTACCGGCGTTGAGCTTGTTTGCCCAGATTCGAAAAGCCAACGCGGCGATAAAGAAGGGTGACTGGGAGGCAGTACTGGAGTTGACAGAGCCTGTGCTGTCCACGCGCACGCTCTCTATTCGATCGAACGCATTGGGACAGAGGGTGCGTGCGTTCCTCGCCCTCGACCGCCTGGACGAGGCAGAAGCCACGCTGGTAGAATACGAGGGCATTGACAGCAAGCGCCGAGAGGTCCACGAGTTCCACGGCAAGCTGGAGGCGGCCCGGGGCGACACGGAGCAGGCCATCCGGACCTTCACCGCCGGTATCGAGAAGTTCCCGACCGATGGCACGATGAGGGCGCAGTTGATACGGCTTCTTCATGCATCAGGCGACACGGAACGCGAGAATGCACTTGCAGAAGATGTCGTGTCGAACCCTCCCGATACACCTTGGGGCTTCTCGGAGCTGTACCAGGCTCTGGATGAAACAGAGCATCCTGTGACAGCGCGGAGAATCCTGCTGATAGGAAAGGAGCGATTCCCGAACTCCGAGGAATTGCAGCTGTTCGATCTTGTGAACGAGTTCGAGAAGAAGCTGAGCCAGAACGACCTCCGGGGAGCTAAGCAGGTTGCAGACAAGATGCCCACCATTGAGTTCGGAGAGGTGGCAAGAACAGCCAAGCGGGGGCTGTCAATGATCGAGAAGTTCAGGAAGGCCATCGGCTTGGACAAAGCAGGGCCCCCGGGACCGGCAGGCGGCTCTGAGACCCTGCATTAGGTCCGTCTCCGTGTCCTCTGTGCCTCTGTGGTTAGATAGGAAAGTGCATGATTGGTATCACAAAACTATACTGCGGGACGGCGACGGCCGGTGACCCGCTTCGATATGGACGAATGAGCAAGGGGATGCCCGCGCACCTGCTCCAGTACTCTCAGGACAAGAAGCCGATCGTGGTATGGAACGGCACGCGCCGGTGCAACCTCAAGTGCATCCACTGCTACGCCGACTCCGACAACAAGGCGTATCCCAACGAGCTATCGACCGAGGAGATCCAGGCCGTTATCCGTGACCTGGGCGAGTTCGGCGCGCCGGTGTTTCTCTTCTCGGGCGGCGAGCCCCTGATCCGCGAGGATATGTACGAGAACGCCGCGCTCTGCAGGGAACTCGGCATCCGGCCGGTGATCTCGACGAACGGCACGCTCATCACGGAGAGGGCCGCCGAGCGCATCAAGGAGACCGGCTTCGGCTACGTCGGCATTTCGCTGGATGGGATCGGCGAGCGGAACGACTTCTTCCGCGGGCAGAAGGGCGCGTTCGAGGCGGCGATGCGCGGCTTCGACAACTGCGTCGCCGTCGGGCAGAAGGTCGGTCTGCGGCTGACCCTCACGCGTCACAACTACGAGCAGCTCGGCGCGATCTTCGACTTCATCGAGGAGCACAAGATCAACCGCGCGTGCTTCTACCACCTCGTCTACACCGGTCGGGGCAGCGAGATGCAGAAGGACGACCTCTCGCACGAGGAGTCCCGAAAGGCCGTCGATCTGATCATCGACCGCACGGCTGATATGAACCGGCGCGGGCTCGATGTCGACATTCTCACGGTCGACAACCACTGCGACGGGCCGTACCTCTACATGCGCATGCTCCGAGAGGGCAATCCGCGCGCGGACGAAGTGCTTCAACTCCTCGAGTGGAACGGCGGGAACAGCTCGGGGATCGGGATCGCTGATATCGACAACGAGGGCAACGTCCACGCCGACCAGTTCTGGTGGCATCACTCGTTCGGCAACGTCCGGGAGCGCCCGTTCAGCGAGATCTGGACCGACACTTCCGATCCGCTGATGGCCGGCCTGAAGGACCGCAAGCATCTCCTCACGGGCCGATGCGCCTCCTGCAAGTGGCTCGATATCTGCAACGGGAACTTCCGCGTCCGGGCCGAAGCCGTCCACGGCGACGTCTGGTCTCCCGATCCGGCGTGTTATCTGACCGATCAGGAAATCACCTGATCGGAAATTCGAAATTCGAAGCACGAAACTCGAAACAAGCCCGAATAACCGAAATCGGAAAAGGCAAACGATCCTCGCGTGCAGGGTTGTTTGCCTTCTTTGCTCTATTGGAGTTTGTTTCGTGCTTCGAGTTTCGAATTTCGTGCTTACCGCTTGGACACGTGCGCATTTCCCGCGAGATAGAACCGCCAGGGGTAGTCGGCCGCCTCCCGGATGCCGATGCGCGTCGTGGTCACGATCTCGCCCGGGACGAAGCCGTCGTCGACGATCGTCAGGTCGCTGCCGGTGAGGTCGAGGCCGTTCTGCAGGCGGTCGAGGCCGAATGCCATGCAGAGCTTCCCCGGTCCGCTGGCAAGGTTCGTCAACACGTCCGTGCCTCGGTTCTTCTCCATCAACTCTAAGCCTTCCAGCGGCTCGGCGGCGCGGATCAGCACCGCCTCTCCGACTCCCTCCGGCGCGGTCACTGCGTTGAAGCAGTGGTACATCCCGTAGGTGAAGTAGACGTACGCGTGGCCCGGCGGGCCGAACATCTGGGCGTTGCGTTTCGTCATCCCCCGGCAGGCGTGGCACGACGGGTCGTCGCTGGTGTACGCCTCGGCCTCGACGATCCGCCCGGCGATGATCTCCTCGGGCGTTCGGCGAACGAGCACCTTGCCGAGGATCGCTCGCGCGGCCTCGATGGTATCTCGGAGGTAGAACTCCCTGGGGAGCGGCTGACAGTCGGCGCAAGTCATGGCGGGGAGATTATAGCACGGGCAGGGCGCGGAATCGAATAGTCGGCGGTGCGGTGCTCATCAGTCCTTCGCGCGGGCGATCATCACCACGGCGGCGTCGTCCCTCATGCGGCCTCGCGCGAACGAGTCAACCTCGGCGATCAGCGCGTCGAGCGCTCCGTCCGGGGTGAGGTGGCCGTGCCTCCTGAGGCTCTCCGCCACTCCCTCCGTTCCGAAGAAGACCGCGTCGTGGCGCGCTTCGGATATGCCGTCGGTGTAGAAGACTATCCTGTCGCCGGGATTCAGACAACCGTGGTGGCTGTCAAAGGCCATGTCGGACGACAGCCCGAACGGCGGAGACCCTATGCCGAGGAACTCGATCCGCCCGCTCGCCCTACGGATCGCCGGGGGAGGATGGCCCGCGCTCGCGTACTCGACGCGTCCGGTCGGCGGGTCAATGACCGCGAGGAGCAGGGTGATGAACGACGACCACTGCTGTTGAGGGTAGAGCACCGAGTTCGCGTGTGCCAGCACCTCGCCCACGTCGGACATCTCGTACGCGAAGGCCCTCACGGTGCTTCGGGCCGCCGCCGCCATCGCCGCCGCCTCCACGCCCTTGCCCGAGACGTCGCCGATCACCACGCCGAGCCGCCCGGACTCCGTGGTGAACACGTCGTAGAAGTCGCCGCCGAGGTTCGCCTCCGAGTACGCGGGCAGATATCTCGCCGCTACGGCGTAACCCGCTCCTACCGACGGGGTCTTCGGTGCGAGGGCCTGTTGAAGAACCTCCGCGAAATGCCGCTCCCTGCGGTAGGCCTCCTCGAGTTTCATCTGAGTCTGCTTCAGCGAGGTGATGTCGCGCCACACAGCTATCGAGCCGATGATCTCTCCGTCCGCGTCCCGGATCGGTCCGGCGTTCACGAGCAGCGGGATGCGCCGCCCGTCCTCTCCGACTACCACCCACTCCTCGTCCGTGACCACCTCTCCGTCTCGGATCGCGCGTGCCGACGGCAGTTGCGAATAATCGGGTCTCGTGACTCCGTCCGCGCAGTAGATATCCCACTCGTCCAGGCGGACCTTGTCCGGAACTCCGACCGGCGCATCGGAGGTGCTGCCCATCAACTGCTGGCCGTAGATGCTCATCATGCGGATGATCCCGTCGGGCGCGTCCGAGATGGTGATCCCCTCCGGCGCGAACTGCATGAGCGCTTCCAGGGTGCGCCTGCCCGCCTCTGCCTCCTGCGCCCGCCGCTCGGCCTCGCGGGCGGCCTCCATGTTCTGCATCGCCAGCGACACCGACGCCGACAGCTTGCGCGCGAAGTCCACCTGCGCCTCGGAGAAGGTCAGGGGCTTCGAGAGGCTGTAGAACGCCAGGACTCCGGCGACCTCGCCGACCTTGATGAGCGGCATGGCTATGACCGACCGGGGGCAGACGCCGTGCGCCGAGGCGAGCCCCGAGGACCCGGTCACCTCCTCCATGACCACCACGTCGCTGGACTCCAGGACCGTGGACAGCACGAGCGACTGCTCGTCGGAGAAACTGCCGCCGTCCGGTTCGCCGGGGAATCCGTCGAGGTACTTCGCGGCCCACCCGTCGCCGTCGCGCAGGGTCACCGCGGCGGCCTCGGTCGAGAGGACGTTCATCGCCTGGTGCACCACCTCCCGCAGGACCTCCTCCGTGTCGGGGGTCGAGTTGATCGCGATGTTGATATCGTTGAGGACGCCGCTAAGCCTCTCGGAGTGCCTGCGCTCGGTGACGTTCATCGCAACGGTGGATATCGCCGCCACCCGGCCGCCTGAGTTCTTGTGCGGGACGAGCGAGATGTCCCAGTAGGTGGTCTCGCTGCCCCAGTGGAACCTGATGTCGCGGAAGCGGCTGACCTCGCCCGTGGAGTTGACGTGATCGTAGGCCGAACGGAAGGCGTCGCGCCAGCCGGGAAGGGCGTCCCAGGGGCGGCCGCCCAGCACCTCGTCGGGATCGGCGATGCCGGACCCGCGAAGCACCTCCCGCGAGGCGCCGTTCAGGAAGATGACGCGGTAGTCGGGGCAGGCGACGATGATGACGGCGTGCGGAAGCCCGCCGAGCGTCCGCTCGGCGATCACGCGAAACTCATCCTCGCCCATGTCGAGTATGCAGTTCGGGCTTGTCGGATACTCGGCCATGCCGTTTCAACCTCAGGCTGATTCAGCCTCGGCGCTCAGACGTTCCGCACCGTGAATACTGCCCGCAAACGAGTACTGCAAAACATATTATACCACAATACTGAGCAACCGGAGAACTTCCTGGCAAGCAATGGCCGGCGCCCCTGTTGACACCTCGCCCGCCGGAGGGTAATATTCTACCGAGACACGCGCCGCGCCGCGGAGGGATGCCGAATTGCCCCGCACACTGGACATCACCGGCCCGATCTACGAAGGGATGTGGACCTACGGCCTTCCGTACGCGCCGTTCCGCATGGAAGAAGTCCCGCCTGTTGACTGGGTCGCGTACCCGACTTACTCCTGGAACATCTCCATGAGCGTTCAGACAGGCACGTATCTCGAGACCGGCGCGCACATGTTCCCGGGGATGCGGACGATTGACCGGTTGGCCCCGGAGGACCTGTTTCTCGCCGCGCGTGTCATGACCTTGAGCCCGAAACGCCCGGGTGAGATGATCACGGGCGAGGAGATCGGCGCGCTCGCGGACGACATCCCCGAGGGCGCGGCCGTCCTGATCTGCGCCGGCTGGGGAGCGAACTGGGAGAGCCCGGGGTTTCTCGCCGACTCGCCCCGGTTCTCCGCCGACGCGATGGACCGCATCCTGTCGCTCAGGCCGGCGCTCGTGGGGGCGGACCTGCCGAGGTGGGACAGCCTGGAGCATCCGCAGGGCTTCTTCGAGCGGTTCTTCCGGCAGGACGTGCTCCTGCTGGCCCCGCTGGTGAACCTGGAGCGGTGGGGGTCGCGCGCCGGGAGGCTCATCGTGTTCCCGCTGCCGATCCGGGGTGCGTGCGCCTCACCGGCGAGGGCGGTGCTCGTGAGCACATGAGTCCCATATGTCCCGTTTGTCCCATACGGGCGGAGGTAGCACCTTGGAGTTGACCAGAGACGACATCGTTCGCGGACTGCGCGACCTCGGCGTGAGCAAGGGGGACGTGCTGATGGTGCACAGTTCCCTCTCGAGCCTCGGACGGGTCGAAGGCGGCGCGGATACCGTGATAGACGCACTCGTCGAGGCCGTCGGGCCGACCGGCACCGTCGCGATGCCTACGCTGTACATACCTTCGATCAGCTCCGGCGAGGTCTTCGACGTCGAGCAGTCGCCCTCGCACATGGGGACGATCACCGAGGTCTTCCGCACGCGGCCGGGGACTGTTCGAAGCGTGCATCCGACGCATCCGATCGCGGCGTCGGGCGCGCGGGCGGATGAGCTGGTCGCCGATCACGCCAAGGCGCCTACCGCGTGCGGGGAGGGCACTCCGTTCAGCAGGCTCATCGAATGGGGCGGCAAGGTTCTCCTGCTCGGAGTTGACCAGGACCGCAACACGCTCCTTCACACGGCGGAGGACTACGCCGACTGTCCATACCTGACCCCGCGGCGCGTCAGTTACCGCGACCCCCGGGACGGCACCGTGAAGGAGATAACCCTCCAGCGGTTCCCCGGCCCGCACCGCGACTTCATCGGCCTCGACCCGCTGTTCCGCGATGCGGGCGTCATGCGCGTCGGTCGGATCGGCAAGGCGGTGTGCAGGCTCATGGACGCCGCCGGCACCGTCCGCGCCGCCGTCGAGGCCCTGAAGGCCGACCCCGCCGCCGTGCTCTGCGAGAACCCCGCCTGCGCCGACTGCGTCCGGCAGAGAGGCGCGGTCCGCCGGAAGGCGCTCGCATCCGAGGAGTTCACTCTGTCCGTGAGGATAGACGAGCCGACCGACTTCGAGGATCTTGCGCGGGAGCTGTGGGGCTTCGGCATAACCGCCGTCGAGATCGGCCCGGAACTGCTCCGGCAGATGATGGGCTATGGGATGGAGCCGTCGCTCAAGGCCGTGCTCGACTCCGGACTCTCGGTGACGGGGGTAGAGGTGACGGGCACCAAGTCCATCCCGGACGCCGTCAGGTTCGCCGCGAGCGTCGGCGCGGGCTCGATCATCAAGGCGGCTCCCAGGGGAGACCTCACCGGGGCGCTGTCGCGGCTCAAGGCCTTCGCCGAGGAGTCCAGCGCCAGGCGCCTGCCGCTTCTGGTCAGGAATGACAGCACGTCAACCGTCAATACCGCCGAGTCCACCCGGGTGCTGAAGGACCTGGGCGTGGGACTCGCGTTCGATCCGGCCGAGTTCGCGGCGGTCGGCCAGCACCCGTTCCTCAATGTCTACTATCACGGCCTGTCGAAGAGCCTGGTCAGGCAGTTGTACGTCAAAGACGGCACGTTCGGCGGAGAGCCGACCGAACCGGGTTACGGCAACGGTGAGGTGAAGGAACTGATCTCGATCCTCCGCTGCCGGGGGTTCGACGGCCCGATGGTGATATGGCCGCGCGGGAGCATCGCCTCATCCTGCCGGGCGTTCTGGGACCTGCTGACGGCGATGTGACCGACGCCTCTGCCGTCTGGTCATGCTGAACTCGATTCAGCATCCGTCCCGGGCTGCGTGAACAGCGGTGGGCCCTGAATCAAGTTCAGGGTGACGTGTTCGCGGCCCAAGGTGGCGTGTCGTCGTGTTCACGGCAACGAGTGGTCTGCTCACCAGACGACCGGCTCCTGAGGCTTGTCCTTCGACGGGTCGTAGTCCGGGTTCACGGTCGGCATCGGGGCGTCCACCGACTTGCGCCACGCCGCGAGCCGCGCCCTGAGCGCCCTCGCCTTCCCCGGCATCTCCTTCGCGAGGTCGCGGGTCTCGGACACATCGTCCCTCAGGTTGTACAACTCCACCCGGCCGCCGTCCTCGAAGTACTCGATCAGCTTCCAGTCGCCCGCCCGGATCGCCCCACCGGGCCACGCGCCCGCGGGGTGGTAGTGCGGGTAGTGCCAGTAGACCGCGTCGCGGTGCAGCTTGCCCGTCTGCTTGAGGAGCGGGACGAAGCTGACACCGTCCTTCGCGGTCTCGGCGGCCTTCCTGATGCCGGCGATCTCGAGCATCGTGGGGAAGAAGTCGGTGCTGGTCACGACGCCGCCGCAGGTCGTGCCGGGCTTCACGACTCCCGGCCACACGACGAACATCGGCTCGCGGATTCCTCCCTCGTAGAGCATGGTCTTCCCGCCCCGGAGAGGGTCGTTGCGCGTCGCTCTCTGCAGTCCGCCGTTGTCGGACATGAAGATGATCACGGTGTTGTCGGTCAGTTTCAGGTCGTCGAGCTTCTTCATCAGCCGGCCGATGTTCCTGTCGGCGTTCTCGATCATCGCCGCGTACCTCGGGTCGCTCTGCCCCTTCGCATCCCCGGCCTTCGCCTCGTACTTGTCCGCCAGGTCCTCGGGAGCCTGGAGCGGGGTGTGCACCGCATAGTGCGGCATGTAGAGCAGGAACGGCCTGTCCTTGTTGGCGTCCAGGAACTTCATCGCCTCGTCGGTCAGGCGGTCGTCCAGGTACTCGCCTTCCTTGCCGGTGGTGATGTTCGGAATCCCGTAGGGGTAGAAGTGGCTCCCCGGGCTGCCCCGGTGTGTGCCGCCGAAGTTGAAGTCGAAGCCCTGTTTCTCCGGCCAGAACGGCTCCGTGCCGAGGTGCCACTTGCCGACGGCGGCGGTGGCGTAGCCGTTCGACTTGAGCACCTCCGCGATGGTGATCTCCTCCAGCGGCAACTCCTGGTGGAACGCCGGGACGAGCAGCTTCGGGTTCTCTTTCTTGTGGCCGGCGATCCAGTCGGTCAGACCAATGCGTGCGGGATACCTGCCGGTCATGATGCTGGCGCGCGTCGGCGAGCATACGGGGCACGCCGCGTAAGCCTGCGTGAACCTCATCCCCCGGGCCGCGAGCTTGTCTATGTTCGGCGTCTCGTGGTACTTGCTGCCGTAACAGCCGAGGTCGGCCCAGCCCATGTCGTCCATCAGGATGAATAGGAAGTTCGGCTTCCGACCGGGCGCGGCCATCGTCCGATCCATGAGGCCGAATCCGCCGACCATCGCCGCCGCTCCGAGCCCACTCAAGAACTCGCGTCTGTTCATAGCAAACCTCCGGATGGAGTGGTGGAGCTGCCACGGTCGCGTCATGCTGAACTCGATTCAGCATCCACCCTGGCACGGCGGGGTAGACCCTGAACCAAGTTCAGGGTGACATCCATCACCACTCCGTCATTCCATCCCTACTTTCCCCGCGATCCGGTCCACGACCTGCTGGTGGGAGAGGCCTGTGCACTCGACGATGAAATCAGCGTACTTCTCGTAGAGCGGCAGGCGCTCGGCGTACATGTCGCGGAAGGTCTGCGGCGACGGGAGCACGACGCCCCGAGTATCGAGGTCCTGGATGCGCTCGAGGAGCGTCTCGCAGGGTAAGTTCAGGAACACGATTCGCCCCACGGCCTTCAGGTGCGCCATCGCCGCCGGACTGTACACGACGCTTCCGCCGGTCGCGACGACGTGGTTCTTGAGGTCGAGCGCCAGGATGTGCCGCTCCTCGATCTCGCGGAAGGCATCGTCCCCCTCGGAATCGAGGATATCCTGCAGGCGTCGCCCCTCGGCGGCCTGGATGATGATGTCGGTATCGGCAAACGGCATCGACAGCGCTTTGGCGAGGAGCACTCCGACGGTGCTCTTGCCGACGCCCGGCGGCCCGATCAACACGATGTTGGCCACTTGCTACTCCCCTCGTATCGCTTCCAGGAACTCCGCGCTCTTGATGTCGCGGTCGCAGTGGAAGCGGATGAACCACCGCATGGCGCGGGTGATCTGATCCATCTCGTCCGGCCCGATCTCCATGCGCTCGATCTCCGGCGCCTCGGCGGTGATAAGCCGGCGCATCGTCTCGATGGTCTCGGGCGCGACCTGTATCGCATCTTCCGGCAGCGGCCCGCACTCCCGGCAGGCGACGCCCCCTAGCGACGGGCTGAAGTGCGGTTCCTCCGCCGGAATCGCCCCCTGGCACCGCACGCACTTGTCCAATACCGGTTCGTAGCCCAGCAGCGCCATGAACTGAAGCTCGAACATCCGCGCGATCGTCTCCGGGTCGTTCGGCCTCTCCAGCAGGTAGAGCGAAGACAGCAGGGTGTCGAACAGGTCGCTGCTCGGCTCGCGCTCCTCGGTCATTCGGTCAACGAGTTCCAGCAGATACGTAGCGTGGGCGACCTTCTGGAGGTCCGAGCGGATTCGGGGAAACGACTCCCTCACGTCCACCTGGGTGATGATGTCAAGGTTGCGGCCGGTCGCGAGATGCATTCGGCTGTAGGTCATCAGCTCGGTCGGGCCCGCGAGGCGGCTGATCGGCTTGCGCGCGCCCTTGGCGATCGCGGAGAGCTTGCCGCGCTCGCGCGCGAGGAGCGTGACGATCCGGTCGGTTTCGCCGAAGCTGATCCGTCGCAGGACTATGACGTTGGCGGTGTATGAGCGCATGGTGGGGAGTTCAGAGTTCAAAGTTCAAGGTTCAAGACCCGCAGGCAGAAACGGATAGCTGGCAACGCCTTGTTTGCCGATCGCCTATACTTCAGATCCCGAGTAGATCAATAGCAGCGCCCACATAGCAAGTCCCAAGACGAGACAAATGATGTGCCCTAAAGACCACCCGTAAAATTGCTGTAGTGGATCTCGCTTCTCCGTTACGGAATTAACATAGTTCTGCACCGGAACAAGGCATAAGAAAGAGGGGATGAAGGCGGAGATTATGCTCGGAGTCAGGCCTGGAGCTCGGCTGACGATGTTGGCAAGAATTATCAAGATCACCCACCCGGTGGCCAATCCTCCAGGGGAGAAACGGGGGGACTCGAAGGCACAGGCGTCGCTGTCATCGTGTATGCGGCGAAGAAGACCATGGCAGTAGAATACCCCGAACACCGCTCGCCAGAAAGGCCTTATGTGCAATCCGTCACGGTCCTTGATGTAACTCCAGTTCTTGTACATCCAGTAGGCCTCGTAAAGACTCATGGATACGATTGACAGGACGATGAGCCTTGCAGGCGGAACATACAGAAAGAGTGGCTTCTGCGTCTGCAGGTCCTGGATGTCTGTGTTCACGGTCTCGCCTCCTTTACCTGTGTGTGCCAACCGACCCAGATCACCATCGGCAATGGCAGGGCGACTGGGAATAGGCGGGCGATGGCGCTCCTCGGCCCTTCTGCTTCACAGATATGATTTCGACCTCGCGCGGTCAGTTCCTCCCATAAACAGAAAGGGGACGGAGTTCACCTCCGCCCCCAACGGCCTTCACAATCCTGATTCCTGGCTTCGCCCTACTGCTGAACGGGCTTGAGCAGTTCTTCGGGGTTGTACATCTCGACGAGCGCGATGCCCGTGCTGGTGCCGAGCCGGTTGGCGCCCGCGTCGAGGAGGTCCATCGCGTGCTCGATGGTTCGTATGCCCCCGGCGGCCTTCACGCCGATGGAGGGGCCGAGGACCGTCCGGATCAGGCGGATGTCCTCCAGGAGCGCGCCGCCGTTGCCGGCCGTGCCGGTCGAGGTCTTGACGAAGTCCGCCCCGCAGTCGCGCACGATCTCGCAGGCGGTGATCTTCTCGTCATCGGTGAGAGCGGGGGTCTCGATGATGACTTTGACGAGCGTGCGGCGGGAGTCCTCGGTGAGGCCGGAGAGCTGGGCAGCGCTCACTATCTCGGAAAGCTCGCGCTGGACGTACTCGATGTCGCCGGACTTCAGCGCCGAGACGTTCATGACGACGTCGAGTTCGCCCGCGCCGTTCGTGACGGCGTTTCGCGCCTCGTAGACCTTTGTCGAGCGGGTGACCGTGCCGTAGGGGAAGCCGATCGGCGTGCAGACCTTCACGTCGGTGCCGTCCAGCATCTTGACGGCCAGGGGAACCCAGTAGGGGAAGACAACGAGCGCGGCGAAATGGTGCTGGCGCCCTTCCTCGATGAACCGGACCATCTCTTCCCTGGTCGCCGCAGCCTTCAGATACGTGTTGTCTATGAGCTTGGAAAACTGCTCTCGTGTATACACCGACTTACCTCCCGCCGCGCGTCGCATCCTTCAGCGCGGACACGAACCGGCCCACCTCCGCCTGCAGATCATCCTTGCGTGCGCTGTTCGCAATCAGGTTGACCAGCGCGCTCCCGACGACCGCCGCATCCGCATGGGAGCAGACCTCGGCGACGTGCTCCGGCTTCGATATTCCGAAGCCGACTGCGACCGGCAGAGGGGTGTGCCTCCTGATCCTCTCGACCAGTCCCCCTATTCCTTCCGCGAGCCGGCCCTGCGCGCCCGTAACTCCGGTCCTGGATACACAGTATACAAATCCAGAGACGAGCCTGGCAACACTTTCGATCCGGGAATTCGTGCTCGTAGGCGCGAGCAGGAACACCGTATTGATTCCATGCGAGTCCGCCGCGGACTTCCACGCGCCCGACTCCTCCGGCGTGAGGTCCGTGATGATCGCGGCATCGGCTCCCGCATCGGCCGCGTCGCGGGCGAAACTCACCAATCCATATTGTCGGATGGGATTGTAGTATGTCATTAGAGTAATCGGCACTTCCGATATCGTCCGAATCGAACGAACCAGTTCCAGTACCGAAGAAACGTTGACCCCATGCCTGAGCGCGCGCATGGACGCCTCCTGGATGCACGGCCCGTCCGCGATCGGGTCGCTGAACGGAATCCCGATCTCGACGATATCCGCTCCCGCCCGGTCGAGTTCGAGCACGACGCCGAGAGTCGTCTCCAGGTCGGGGTCGCCGGCGGTCACGAAGCAGATCAGCCCGCCCTCGCCGGCCGCCTTCAGTTCGGCGAAACGCCTCTCGACGCGGGTCATTTCGCCACCTCCCGACCCATGATCCGCGACGCGCTCTCCACGTCCTTGTCGCCCCGGCCCGACAGGTTGACGACCACGATCCGGTCCTTCGCAAGCGTCGGCACGAGCTTTCTGGCGTAGGCCACGGCGTGCGCCGATTCGAGCGCGGGGATGATGCCCTCCGTGCGAGCGAGCCATTCGAACGCGTCGAGCGCTTCTGCGTCGGTGATCGAGACGTACTCCGCGCGGCCGGCGTCCTTGAGGTAACTGTGCTCCGGGCCGACGCCGGGGTAGTCGAGCCCCGCCGAGACCGAGTGCGTCTCGATGATCTGCCCGTCCGCGTCCTGGATGAGATAGCTCGACGCACCGTGAAGCACCCCCGGCGACCCGGCGACGAGAGTAGAAGCGTGGCGCCCGGTCTCGACGCCGTCGCCGCCCGCCTCGACCCCCACCAGCTTCACTCCGTCGTCGCCGATGAAGCGGTAGAAGAGGCCCATCGCGTTGCTCCCGCCGCCGACGCACGCCAGCAGGTAGTCCGGCAGCCGGCCCTCCTTCTCGAGCATCTGCCGCTTCACCTCCGCGCCGATGACGGACTGGAAGTCTCGCACCATCGCCGGGAACGGGTGCGGGCCGGCGACCGTGCCGAAGATGTAGTGCGTGTGCTCCACGTTCGTGACCCAGTCGCGCATCGCCTCGTTGATCGCGTCCTTCAAGGTGCGGGAGCCCGACTTCACCGTTATCACCGTCGCGCCGAGCAGTTCCATCCGGAAGACGTTCAGCGCCTGGCGGCGGACGTCTTCCTCGCCCATGTAGACGACGCACTCGTAGTCGAAGAGCGCGCACCCGGTAGCGGTGGCGACCCCGTGCTGGCCGGCGCCGGTCTCCGCGATCATTCGGGGCTTCCCCATCCGCCGGGCGAGCAGGATCTGGCCCATGACGTTGTTCATCTTGTGCGAGCCGGTGTGGCAGAGGTCCTCGCGCTTGATGTAGACCTTCGCGCCCCCCAGCTCGCTGGTGATCCGCTCGGCGAAGTAGAGCGGCGTCGGCCGCCCGATGTACTCCCGCAGAAAGTAGTCCAGTTCCTCCTGGAATGCCGGATCGCCCTTCGCGCGCTCGTACTCCTCCGAGAGCTGGTCGAGCGCGGGTATCAGCGTCTCCGGCACGAACCGGCCTCCGTAGTCTCCGAAATGGCCCAGGTCGTCCGGCAGGTTAGATGCGGCGTTTGGCATTGAATACGAACTCCTTGATCTTCTCGTGATCTTTCCTTCCGGGAGACGACTCGACTCCGGTGGAGACATCCACCGCGTAGGGCGCGACCGTGCGGACGGCCTCCAGGACGTTGTCGGGCGTCAGTCCGCCCGCGAGGATGACCGGCTTTCCGAGCGACTTCGCCTCCACGGCCAGTTTCCAATCGAACGTGAGGCCCGTGCCGCCCATCAGCCCCTCGACGTGAGTGTCGAGCAGGAGCGCGGCGCACGCCCGGACCGCGTCATCGGCCGTCGCGCGGCGGATGCCCTCCGCCGACTGCACCCTGAGCGCCTGTATGACCCTGTACCAGCCGAACCCCCCGGCGGGAGATGCGAAATCGCCCAGTGGGCCGGGTATGCCGTGCAACTGCGCGAAATGGACGCCGGTGTGTTTCCAGATGCGGTAGACCTCATCCGCGTCCTGGTTTGCGAAGACCCCTACGGTGCTGACGAACGGCGGAAGCCGCTCCTGGATATCCAGGGCGGTCTTGACGTCAACCCTCCGAGGACTCTCCGCGAAGACGAAGCCGAGCGCGTCCGCGCCCGCCTGGACGGCGGCGAGGGCGTCCTCGATATTCGTGATACCGCAGATCTTGACCCTAACCAAGAAGTTCCCTCACCTTGGTTCGCGGATCGGGCTCTCGCACGAGCGATTCGCCGACGAGTATCGCGTCCACGCCGGCCGCCATCAGCCGCTCGACGTCCGCGCGGGTGTTGATCCCGCTCTCGCTCACCAACACCCTGTCCGGCGGGACCTTCGCCGCCAGTTCGAGCGTCGTCTCCAATCCGGTCTCAAAGGTCTGCAAGTCGCGGTTGTTGATGCCGATGATGCGCGCCCCTGCTTCGATGGCAGTCTCCAGTTCCTCCGCAGTGTGCACTTCGACGAGCGAGTCCATGCCGATATCGCGGGCAACCCCCATCAGGACTCTGAGATCGTGAGGAGGGAGCGCCGCCGCGATCAGCAGGATCGCGTCCGCCCCGGCGGCGCGCGCCTCGTAGACCTGTATGCGGTGAATGATGAAATCTTTCCGCAGGAGCGGGATGCCGACCGCCTCGCGGATCTGCGTCAGGTACTCGAGCTTGCCCTGGAAGTACTTCTCGTCTGTGAGCACCGATATCGCCGACGCGCCGGTCTCCTCATACCTCCGCGCGATCGCCACCGGATCGAAGTCCGGGCGGATGATACCCTTCGAGGGCGAGGCCTTCTTGACCTCGGCGATCAGGCGGATGTCGGACCGCGCAGACCGAACCTCCCCCAGCCCCTCCTTGGTAAGGAGGGGAGCTATGGCTGCCCTGAAGTCCAAGGGTGGGTCGGCCTCGAGAGCCATTGTCATCAGGTACTCGGCGGGAGCGCTCTTATGAAGCGCCTCGACCTCGGCGCGCTTGTCTGCCAGGATCTTGTCGAGAATCAACTCCCTGCCAACTCCCTGCTCAGTTTGCGGAGTCCGTTCAATGCCCCGAGCGCCTTGCCGTTCTCGATGGTCTCCCGGGCGAGGGCGATGCCGTCATTCAATGATGACGTCTTCCCGGCGACTTTGAGCGCGGCCCCGGCGTTCAGGCACACGATGTCGCGCTTCGGGCCGTCGTCGTCGGTCAGGACTCCCTCCGCTATGCGGGCGCTCTCGGCGGGATCGGCCCCCTGCGCCAACTGCTCGCGGTCGGCGGTCGGGAGTCCGAACTCGGAGGGCGAGATGTCGTAGGTCTCCAGCTTGCCGTCGGACAGCTCGGTGATCCTGGTCGGGCCAAGCGTCGACAGCTCATCGATACCATCATACCCGTGAGCCACGATCGCCGACTCGCTGCCGAGCTCGAGGAGCACCCCGGCCATCAGTTCGGTCAGATGCTCGTCGAAAACACCTATCAGCTGCCTGCGCGCGCCCGCGGGATTGGTCAGGGGGCCGATGATGTTGAAGACCGTTCGGATGCCGATCTCCTTGCGCGGAACGACCGCGTGCTTCATCGAGGGATGGCACGCCGGGGCGAAGAGGAAACCGATGCCCGCCTTATCTATGCACTTGCCGACCTGCGCCGGCCCGAGCGTGATGTCCACCCCGAGCGCCTCCAGAACGTCGGCGCTCCCGCACTTGCTCGACATCGCGCGGTTCCCGTGCTTGGCGACGGGTACTCCTGCACCCGCGACCACGAACGCTGCGGTGGTCGAAATGTTGAACGAGTTCGATCGGTCTCCGCCCGTGCCGCAGGTGTCCATCACTTCGGCCCTCCGCCTGGTGGGGATGCGGACGGACTTCTCGCGCATGGTCCGAGCGAATCCGCTCACCTCATGGACGGTCTCGCCCTTGATACGGAGGGCGGTAATCAGGCTGGCGATCTGGGCGGGAGTCGCCTCGCCCTCCATGATCTCCATCATGACCTCCGCCGCCTCGTCAGCGCCGAGGTGCTCGCCCAGGACTATCTTGTTGATGGCTTCACGAATCATACATCAGTACCTCGCGGCCGAGCGTCACCTGGTCCGGTCGGCCTGCCGATGTGTATGCTGCGGGTCTTGTCGTCCCTCTCGACCATGATTCCAAGCTTCTCCGCTATCGTGAGGACCGGCGCATGCAGGCTCGACCACTTGATGTACGGCGCCGCGGGGAGCGCGATCTTCTCCCCGTCAAGAAAAGCCGACTTGTCGCCCGGTTTCATGCTGAGCGAACGGTTGCCGTACGTCACTGTGCATTCGCTCGCGGCTTCATCCCAGGCCACGTGACAGCCTTCGATCCACTCCAGCCCCCTTACCATCGCCATGACGACTCCCTGCTCTCCGAACAGCCGGGGATCGTCCACCTGCAGGTGAACACTTTCGGCGGGGTCTCCGAGCCAAATGCCCCAGGGCCTAAGGTCGAGGCCGACGTTGGCGCTCGGCTCGAAATCCCTTGCGGTCCAGACGATCATGCCGCCCTTCTTCACATGACCCTCGAGCGCGTCGGAGAACTGCGGCTCGTAGAACGAGGCCACGTCGGAGGCGTCCAGGGTTACTACGGCCTCGCCGATCTTGCCCTTCCAACTCTTGCCGGTCATAAGAATGTACGAGAACGATCTGCCTCCCATGCTGTCCTGGCCGAGAGGCGACGTATACTCGTCTACAACCACCCTGGTCTGATCGGCCTTGAACGACACATTCTTCACGTGCCAGGCCCTGTACGTCTCGCCGGGAGACGCCGGACCGGGCCTGGTTGGAACGAAGGTGGTCTTGACCGGCTTGCCGTCTACCCAGGAACTGAAATTCTTGAGATCGCTGCTCCTGATGGGCCCCACGTCCACTCCGGTCGCCTCCTCCGGAAAGCCCATCTTGACGGTTGTCGCCGGCCCCTCGTTCTTGAACACGAACTCGCATCGAACCTTTGCGCTCTCCCAGCCGATACGGACATCAACCTTCTCCCTGACCAGGCGCACGGAACGGTGTCCCTGCATCGGCGTGATGGTGCCGCCGACACCGGTTATCGCCCCGTCGTTGGCGCAGGCGGCGACAGATAGAAACAACAGCAACACCGGCAGCGCACGCCTCATGAACCGCCTCCCGTTCCCATAGCAGGTCTCACTCAGTGTTTCATATCCACGAAGTTCCGGAGCAGGCGCTTGCCCTCTTGTGTAAGAATGGACTCCGGGTGGAACTGGACCCCCTCGACGATGAACTCCTTGTGCCGAACGCCCATGATCTCGCCGATGTCGGTCTTGGCGGTCACCTCCAGGCAGTCCGGGAGCGTCGTCGGCTCGATCACCAGGGAGTGGTACCGGATCGCCTCGAACGGATTCGGCATTCCCTCGAAGACCCCCTTGCCGTCGTGTTCGATCATAGAGGTCTTGCCGTGCATCAGCCGCCCCGCGCGGACGACGTCGCCGCCGAACGCGTATCCGATGCTCTGGTGGCCGAGGCACACGCCGAGAATCGGGATCTTGCCCGCGAACCGGTTGATCGTCTCGACCGATATGCCTGCTTCCTTAGGCGAGCACGGGCCAGGCGAGATCACGATCCGGTCCGGCTTCATTTCCTCGATCTCGTCGGTCGCGATCTTGTCGTTCCGGTATATGCGCAGTTCCTCGCCCATCTCGCCCAGATACTGGACCAGGTTGTACGTAAAGCTGTCGTAGTTGTCAATCATCAGTATCATGGCGTGTCTCCAATACTCCAGTGCTACCTCGGAGGCCAGACGCTCATCACGTTGTCCCTCATCATAACTACCAGACCCGGCCACTGGGACTCGTCAAAACGTCTGGCCGCTTCCATCACACGGTGATGAATCTTGATGCGATTCGGCTGGCGAAGATGCACGATCAAGATACCCCAATGAGGCTCTTCTCGCTTGGCTGCAAATCCCCTGTCTGTGGTCACCAGCAGGCGATGCTGTTGCTGAGCCGTCTCCCACATGGATGAATCGCTCATGCCTTCGCCAGGTGTACCACGCACGTCAAGGACATCACAACCCAGTGATCGCAGCTCGGCCACGGTCATCAATGGTATGTTCTCGTCTGCCAATATCTTCATGCCGCGCTCAAGGGCGATTCGAGGGGCGAAACCTGCTCTTCAGCCAGCGACGCCGCGTAGTCGAGACAGGCGAGGATGTCTTCACGGGTGATCGAGGGATAGTCCTTCAGCAGATCCTCGATAGCGTCACCATTGGCCAGCATCTTGACGATCTGATGCACAGGAATCCTTGTGCCCTTTATGCACGCCTGTCCGTGGCATATGTTTGGATCAACCGAGATCCGCTCAATGGTCATGCTGTCCGTCTCCTTATGTTTGATCTGTGTTCTAGTCCAGGCCCGTGTGCGCCAGCTCGATGGCCTTGATCAGCGCTCCCGCCTTGTTCATCGTCTCCTGGTACTCCGTCGCGGGCACGGAGTCCGCCACGATCCCCGCGCCGGCCTGAACGTATGCCGTGCCGTCCTTGACGAGTATCGTGCGGATCGTGATGCAGGTGTCCATGTTGCCGGAGAAGCTGAAATACCCGATCGCGCCCGCGTATGTCCCGCGCCGGGTCGGCTCCAGTTCCTCGATGATTTCCATCGCCCGTATCTTCGGCGCGCCGGAGACAGTTCCCGCCGGGAACGCCGCCCTCAGCACGTCGAACTGGTCCATCCCCTGAGCCAGCCTGCCACGCACGTTCGACACGATGTGCATCACGTGCGAGTAGCGCTCGATCACCATCAGCTCGTCCACGTTGACGGAGCCGTACTCCGAGACTCGGCCGACATCGTTGCGCCCGAGATCCACGAGCATGATATGCTCGGCGCGCTCCTTCTCGTCGGCGAGCAGTTCCTTTTCCAGCGCGAGGTCCTCCGCTTCCGTATTGCCCCTTGGACGGGTGCCCGCGATTGGCCTGACGGTCACCGCGCCGTGGTCCTCGGTAACCAGTATCTCCGGCGACGAGCCGATGATCTGCATGTCGTCATACTGGAGGTAGTACATGTACGGCGACGGGTTGACCGATCGGAGCGCCCGGTAGACGTTGAACGTGTCCGCCTTCAGCGGCACGGAGAGCCTCTGGGAGAGGACGACCTGGATGACGTCGCCCGCCTTGATGTATTCCTTGCTCTTCTCGACCATCCGCTCGAACTCCGGCTTCGTCATGTTCGAGTCGGGCACGATGGCGACTTCCTCGGCGGACGGATCGCCGGCCGGCGGCAGGACCGTCGTCCGCAGGCGCTCCACGATCTCGTCTATCTTCTCGACCGCCAGATCGTAGGTCGTGGCCGGGTCGGAGCCGACCTCCGGCGTGCAGACGACTTTGATGCGGTGCTTGACGTGGTCGAAGACGAGCAGGATGTCGGTGAGCAGGAAGAGGATGTCGGGCACGTCGAGATCGTCGTCGGCCTTCTCCGGCAGGTTCTCGAAGAACCGGACCGCGTCGTAGCCGATGTATCCGACCGCGCCGCCGCAGAACCTCGGGAGGTCCGGGTCGTCAACGTAGGTGTACCTGCCGAGGAGCCTCTTCAGCACGTGAAGCGGGTCTTCGCCGTCGCCGAGCTGAACCTTGTCGGCGCGCCACCGCTCGACGATCTGCACCTCGCGCCCCTTGCTCTTCATGACGAGGAATGGGTCCGTTCCGAGGAACGAGTAGCGGGCGAGGCGCTCCCCGCCTTCGACGCTCTCGAGCAGGAAGGAGTACTTGCCGCGCGCGATCTTGCGGTAGGCGGAGACGGGCGTCTCCATGTCGGCAAGGACCTCACGGTAGACCGGTACGAGGTTGCCCTGCTGCGAGCGCTTGATGAAATCTTCTTTGCTGGGATGATGCATCGGCCTGCTCCCACGAGGCGGGAGACCGCCGGACGCGATCTGCGCCTCCGAAATGTGAACGCATTTTATCAGAAATCGGAACACGCGGTCAACGCACCCGCCTTCCCGGGACGGCGGCAGGCGTGATACAATGCCGGCGATGAAGAACCAGGCGATCCGAAGACCCGTGCCCGCGGTGGCGGCGGTGATAGCGCAGGACGGCAGGCTGCTCCTCATCAGGCGCGGGGCCGAGCCTTCGAGAGGCAAGTGGTCGCTTCCCGGCGGAAGCGTCGAGTGGGGCGAGACGCTGACCGATGCCGTCAGGCGGGAGGTCCGCGAGGAGACCGGGCTGGAGATCGAGGTCGGCAAGGTCGCGGGCGTCTTCGACATCATCACCGATGACGAGGAGTACCACTACGTGATAGTGGACTACTTCGCCCGACCCGTCGGCGGCGAACTCCGTCCGGGAGACGACGCGTCCGACGCACGTTGGGCATCGGCGGAGGAGTTGGACTCGCTCGATCTGACCGATCGCCTGCGCGAGCGGCTGGACGAGATGGGGTTCGCAAGCCGGTAGACGGCAGGAGGCCCGGATGCCTAGCCCCAGTAACGCCTCAGGATCAGGAATACGAGCACGCCCCAGATCAGCAGGCTATAGATGACCGTTCGTATGAGCACCCTGTTCATCGGCCGCTCCTAGATCATCCGCCGGATCAGGTAGACCCCGGCGATCAGCACCAGCGCCCCGCAAGCCTTCTTGAAGATCGCAGCGCCCCTCGATTCCTCGTTCCAGTTCAGGTAACGCTGGACCAGTTCCGCCGAGGTGCCCGCCAGCACGATCACCGAGCAGTGCCCGACGCCGTACACGAGGAGCAGCATGATCGCGTAAACCAGGTTCGTCGAGGCCACCTTGAACGTGACTGCAAGAATCGGCCACATGAAAGCGAACGTGCACGGCCCGAGAGCGATCCCGAACACGAGGCCGAGGATGAACGCTGCGAGGAATCCCCTGCGCTTCATCCCCACCTGCCCCGGCCCGGACCACGGCATAGGGATGACGCCGATCAGGTGCAGGCCGACGATGAAGAATACCGCCGCGACGAGATAAGTGCCCCAGGGGCCTACGTCGCCCATCATGCGCCCGGCCTGCGCGGTGGCGGCCCCGATCAGCGCGATGGTGACGAGTATCCCCGCCGCGAAGAGCGACGCGATCCCGAATGCTCGACGGGTGGTCAGCTTCCCCTGGTCGCTGATGAACCCGACGATCAGCGGGATGCTCGCAAGATGGCACGGACTCAGGACGATGCTGAGGACCCCCCAGAGAAAGGCGGCCCCCAGCGCGATCGCCGGCACGCCCCCGACCGCGGACTCGAGCGTCGAGAACAGCCGTTCCATCGTCACTTCAGCCCGAGTTTTGCTATCTCGGCCTCGATGGACGCCCTGTCCTTGAACCCCACCACCTCAGATACCTGCCCGCCGGCGGCATCGTAGTATATGGTGTGCGGGATGCTCTGCGCCCCGTAGTACGCGCCCAACACGGGCTCCTTCTCGACGTTGATGTCAACCACTACGAGCTTGCCGGCGAACTTCCTCGCGAGGTCCTTGATAATCGGCGCCATCAACCGGCACGGCTGGCAGGTATCGGCGCCGAACTTGACGACGGCCGGCATCCCGGACCGCCGGGCCTTCTCCACCGGGTTCTTCATCCACCTGGCGTACTGCATCCTCGCCCAGACGTCCGAAACTCTCACGGCGTGGCGCTCGCTAACCCCGGCGACGTGCTTCTCCAGAATGGCGTTCCCCTTCTCCTCGCGAAGGTAGCTCTTGATGGCGGACTCGACCTGCTCGTAGGTGGACTTCCCCATCATCGCGGAGTTCTCAGCGTAGAACTTGCGCGCCTCCTCGTCGGACACGGTTATCTCCCCGACAAGGCTGTTGACGTACTTGCGCATCAGCTCGTCGCCCGAGACGCCGTTCTTCTCGCCCCAGGCCTGCGCCTCCGCCTCTATCAGTTTGCCTACCGCCAGCTCCTGCAGCAGCGCAAACTGGTATGTCCTGTACTGCTCCTTCGCGGGCGACTCGAGTTTCGCGACGGCATCGTTCAGATCCTTCGCCGTGATCTTGACTCCGTCCGCCTCCAGAAGCGCGCCGGGTACCGGCCCGGGGACCGCCGCTCGCAGCGGCCCGGAAGACAGTCCGGGGTACTTGGATTCGATGGTGACGGTTTCCGCCCCGCATGCGATCCCGGCGGCCAGAAGCGCCAGGCATGCGATCACCAGGAGACCGATCAGTTGATTTCGAAGCATGTGGATGTTTCTCCTATAGCTTGATTCCGTGTTCGCCGAACGTGGCGACGATATCTTCTTTCGATATGAAGCCCATGTGGCGCGCGATCTCCTTGCCCGATGCATCGTAGAACACCTGGGTGGGGATGCCGACGACCCGGTACCTCCTGGCGGCTTCGGGGTCCTTGCCGGTGTCAATGACCTCCACCAGGAGGCTGCCCTTGTACTCAGAGCGCAGTTCCTCCAGCACCGGGACCATCATCTTGCACGGGACGCACTTCTCCGCCCCGAGGTCCACCAGTTTCGGCAGGCCCTTCGGTTTGGCGGCGGCCGCTTGCGGCTTCACGGGCTTCGCGGCCTCAGGTTTCTTGACGGAATCCTTGACGGCAGGTTCCGCTTTACTCGGCGCGGCCGCTTCGGTCTGAGTCTTCGAAGGCTCAGCAGGCGGCTGGGGCTTCTCGACGGCCGGAGAGGGAGTCGTCTCCTTGACCGCGGCGGTGTCGGGCGGAGCGGTCGTGCCGACCTGCTTCGCGCAGCCGGCAAACAACAGTGCCACTGCCATCAGAGCGATCGCGACCGGCATGCGGACTCTATTCATGGATGTGTTTCCTTTCTGCGGTTCGAGTCAGTCACTGCTTCAGCAACCTCGCGATCTCCTCGGGGCTGAGCAGCTTGCCGGCGGACTTCACCTCGCCGTCAACCGCGAGGGCCGGAGTCATCATGACGCCGAACTTCATGATCTCAGCCAGGTCGGTCACCTTCTCGATCTCGATGTCGAGACCGGCCTGCCGGATCGCTATCTCGGCGTTCTCCATGAGCGCCTTGCACTTCGGGCAGCCCGTGCCCAGAATCTGGATTCTCATTATACTATTCCTTTCGCGAGCCGGGTAGCACGTATTTGACGCGCAACCCCGTCGGGAGTTCACGTCTCGACGATTCGCCGATTACGAGTACGAGCGGGAGAAAGAGCCTAGAGCAACAGGTTGAACAGATACCCCACCAGGAGTATACCCATCGCTACTACACCTACGAACACCCCGATCAACCGGGGCTTCAGCACGCGCCGGATGATGACCACCTCGGGCAGCGAGAGCCCGATGACCGACATCATGAACGCCAGCGACGTCCCCAGCGCCGCGCCCTTCTCCATCAGCGCCTGGACGACCGGGATGATTCCCGCCGCGTTCGAGTACATCGGGACTCCGATGATCACCGCCAGCGGGACGCTCCACCAGACATCCTCGCCCATAAACGAGGCCATGAGCCCTTCCGGCACGTAGCCGTGAATCCCCGCGCCGACGGCGATCCCCGCGATCACGAACGGCCATACCCTGCCGACGATCTCACGCACGGCGTGGAGCCCGTACCCAACGCGGGCGTTCCACGTCAGGCCGGGTTCGTCCGCCCCTTGGCCCATCTTCACCTCGAAGACCCATTCCTCGATGTGCCGCTCCATCTTCAGCCGCCCGATCACCCATCCCGCCGTGATGGCGACGAACAGCCCGGTCGCCAGATAGAGACCCGCGACCCTCCAGCCGAACATCCCATAGAGCAGGACGAGCGCGACCTCGTTGATCATCGGCGCGGCGATCAGGAACGAGAAGGTCACTCCGAGCGGGATGCCCGCCTCCACGAACCCGATGAACAGCGGGCACGCCGAGCACGAGCAGAACGGCGTGACGATCCCGAGGCACGCGGCAAGGATGTTGCCGACGAACTCCCGCTTGCCCGCCAGGATGCTGCGGGTGCGTTCCGGTGTGAAGAACGATCTCACGATCCCGATGCCGAATACGACCAGCACGAGAAGCATCAGGACCTTCGGCACGTCGTAGAGAAAGAACGCTACGCTGCTGCCCAGATGACTATCGAGCGAGAGACCGAATACCCGAGACGTGATGAAATCCGCCGCGGGACGGAGCCATCGGTAGACGAGCGCCCACACGACGAGTCCGAGCGCCAGGACGGCGTAGAGGCGGCGTGCATCTAATCCAGCTTGTTCTGTCGGACCGTTCCGACACGTCGGACTATCCACAACAGCAGCAACCCCTCGGCTTCTCTGCCCGGACGAAAGCGCTCATGATCGAGCCGACCAGATCGGCGATCCCCTCCGGCCCAAGCTCCCTGATCACTTCGCCCGGCACGATGCCCTCGGCATCTTCGGCGGAGTAGGTCCGGGCGGTCTCGACGGTCGGAACGGCGAACCCTGCTTCGGCCAACTTTGACCTGTACTCATCAACGTGCAGAGCGCCCGCGACACAGCCCGCCCACAGCTCCAGGTGCTTCTGCAACTCGGCGGATATCGGCCTCGTCAGCACGATGTCGGCGACCGCGAACCGTCCGCCGGGCTTGAGGACCCGGTATGCTTCGCGCAACACCTGGTCCTTGTCGGTAGAGAGGTTGATCACGCAGTTGCTGATGATCACGTCCACCGAGCAGTCCGGGAGCGGGATGCTCTCGATCTCGCCTCTCAGGAACTCGACGTTCTCGACGCCGGCTTCCTTTTGGTTCTGTCGGGCGAGCGCGAGCATCTCGTCGGTCATGTCGAGCCCGTAAGCCTTGCCGGTCGGCCCGACGCGCTTCGCGGAGAGCAGGACATCAATCCCGCCGCCGCTCCCGAGGTCGAGCACGACCTCCCCGGGCTTCAGCTCGGCCAGCGCCAGTGGGTTCGCGCATCCCATCGAGGCCAGGAGCGCCTCGACCGGTATGCCCGCGACCTCCGCCTCGTCGTAGAGGTCCCGCGTGATCGCGTCCTTGCACGTGTCGCCGCAGCAGCTCGACTCCTTGCGCTCGCCGGCGTTCAAGGCAACCCGGCCGTATTTCTCTCTGACGTAGCCCTTGACGTCATCGTCGCAGCACGATGGTTCGGTCGGTCCGCAGCAGCATCGCTTCTCAGGCATATCAGCCTCCTATCTTGCACATCGCCATCTTCTGCTCCGCATCCGCGCGTATGACCGCATCTATGCAGCCGAGGAATTCGAGTATGCACGGACAGCAGAGCCGGTAGTACATCCACAGACCCTTCTTGCGGCCGGACACGATCCCCGCGTTCCTGAGCACCGACAGATGCTTCGAAACCGTGGACATATCCGAACCGACCAGCGCCTGAAGCTCGCAGACGCAGAGTTCGCCCTCCGCCAGCGCCTCGATCATCGCAAGCCTGCTCGGGTGGCCCATCGCCTTTATGACCTGCGCCTTGGCCTTGTAGAGTTCCTCGTCGTATGTCATCTGGCGACCTCGCAGATCGGCGCAAAGCATTTCCTGCGGAACAAGAACGCCACGTTGACCAGCCCTATCATCACCGGCACCTCGACCAGCGGCCCTATCACTGCCGCAAACGCCGCGCCCGAGTTGATGCCGAAGACCGCCACTGCCACCGCGATCGCCAGCTCGAAGTTGTTGCTTGCCGCCGTAAAAGCCAGGGTGGTCGTCTTGCCGTAGTCCGCCCCGATCTTCCGTCCCATGAAGAACGAGACCAGGAACATGATCACAAAATAGATCAGCAGAGGCACGGCTATCCTGAGCACGTCGAACGGCCGGGCGATGATCTTCTCGCCCTGGATGCTGAACATGACTATGATCGTGAACAGCAGCGCCACGAGCGTGATCGGGCTGACCCGCGGGATGAACTCGCGCTCGTACCACTCCCGCCCCTTCAGCCTGAGCAGGACGAACCGGGTCAGCATTCCCCCGATGAACGGCACGCCGAGGTAGATGAAGACGCTCCTGGCGATCTGCCCGATGCTGACGTGGACCGCGATGCCCTTCAGCCCGAACAGCGGCGGCAGGACGGTGATGAAGACATACGCGAAAACCGAGTAGAAGAGCACCTGGAAGATCGAGTTGAACGCCACCAGGCCGGCCGCGTACTCGCGGTCGCCGTCCGCCAGGTCGTTCCAGACGATCACCATCGCGATGCACCGAGCCAGGCCGATCATGATCAGCCCGACCATGTACTCCGGGTAGCCGCGCAGGAATGTGATCGCCAGCATGAACATCAGGATCGGGCCGATGACCCAGTTCTGGACCAGCGACAGCGCAAGTATGCGGAAGTCGCGGAATGCCTCGCCGAGCCGCTCGTACTTCACCTTGGCGAACGGAGGATACATCATCAGGATCAGTCCGATCGCGATCGGAATGTTCGTCGTTCCGACCTGGAACCGGTTGATGAACGGGACCACCCCGCTCACGAGGTATCCGAGCGAAACACCGACCGCCATCGCCAGGAATATCCACAGCGTGAGATAGCGGTCGAGAAAAGACAGCTTCTTGCCGATGTTCTCAGTCATCATCAGTCCTCCGGCGAAGTCCCTGGCGGCGCATCCGGCAAACTACTTGGTATTATAGCCAAATAGCCAAATAATGTCAAGGGTCCGTTTTCTGGCAGAGCGTGGCAGGCAGAGGTGGGTCAGCCCCTCGATATGGCTTCCAGAAAAGCCGACTCGGGGAGATCGGTTGGGGTGGTCCGCCAACACAATACCCGACTGATGTCGAGTAGCGAAGCGTATCGAGACACGGCACATGCCCTGCAGGAACACTCCCTCAACCGGCGAACAAGAGAGCATGAAAACAATCCTTGCCCTCACCATCATGCTCATCGCCGCGGACTGCTCGGCGGGATGGCTGCAGCAGGCCGAGATGTGCAACGGCTGGTACAAGCAGTGGACCGACGCCGCGATCTCGGACATGAAGGACGTTCCGTTCGTCATCGGCGTCCCTCTCGACAAGAAGATCATCGAGAAAGCCCACAAGCAGGGGACGAAGGTGCTCGCTTACGTCACCTTCTACCAGATGCCGCCGCACGAGTACCAGCGGGCGAACCTCGCCGAGCACCCTGACTGGAACGTCATCAAGCCCGACGGCTCGATCGGCATATCTTGCTTCGAGGGCACGGAGAACACCGGCTGGAAAACCGTCTGCCCGAATTCGCCCGCCTTCCGGGACTACGCGATCGCATACACGAAGTACATGATGGACCTCGGCGTGGACGGCCTGTTCATTGACAACGGCCACCCCGACGTCGAGTGCGTGGCCCCGAAGTTCAAGCGCCACCGGCACATCTACAGAGACAAGGACAACATCTACGCCTACCGCAAGCTCCTCGAAGCCGTGAGGTATCGTGTCAAGCGATATGGAGACGACAAGGTTGTCATAGTGAATGCCGGTTACCCGAACCAGGAGTGGGTCGGCGCGTGCGACGGGCAGATGCTGGAGTCGTACATCTGCACATGGGCATCGAAGACTCGGTGGCACGACGAGGCGACACTGCTCGGATGGCAGCGTCAGTGGGGCCCGCAGGCTGACAAGGGGCACACTCTAATCGCCCTCTCGTACATCGGCTATACGGAGAGCCCGCCGCGCGAGGATGCGTTCTACTGCTACTCGTGGGCGAGGCTATCGGGGTTCGTCTGGGCGGACTGGTTCTCGGCGAAGGACGCCGCGCGCGACCTCTACAAGCTCCGGCTCGGCAAGCCTCTCGGCCCGATGACGACCGGCGACGGCTTCTACATGCGCGAGTTCGAGAAGGGGATCGTCGTCGTCTCGAGCGAGTCCAAGGGTGCGCGGATCGCTCTTCCGAACGGCAGGTGGCGCGACGTCTTCGCGGGCAAGGACCTGGCGTCGAACGCGATCACCCTCGGCAAGAGCGTGGGGCGGGTGTACCTGCGGAAGTAACCGTCAGACCGGTCAGACGTGTCGGACTCGTCCGACCGCAGCCTCCTACACCAGCTTCGGCAGAAGCTCCGCCATCGTGATCAGATCGAGGGCGTTGTGGACGAAGATTCCTTCGAGCGGGGCGGCGTTGCCGGTTCGCACGAAGTTGTGGTAGATCTCCGGGATCAGTTGGCCGGGCGTGTCGCCGTATCTCCTGCGGCCGCAGAGATTCTCCTCCAGCGTCTGAAGCCGGCAGTCGGGCAGTTTTCCCTTCCACAAACGCCTCGCGGGCTGGAGCAGGTCCAGGTGCTCCTGCTCGAACTCGCGCCGTATGCGGTGGAAGACCATCCGGTCGCGCATATACGGCACGTCGAACGTCTTGCCGTTGTAGGTGACGATCATGCCGTAGTTCGACGCGACGTCGCCCAGGTGAGCGAGGAGCGCGCCCTCCTCGGAGTAGTCGCGCGCGAAGTACTGCTCGATCACGACCTCATCGCCCCGGGCGGCCAGTGTGCCGATCAGGAAGAGCGGGCAGTTCGCGAACCCGCAGGTCTCGATGTCGAGGAAGAGCACATCCTCCGGCGCGCGCCCGAGCTTCTCAACTTCGGCGACTGACACGACGACCGGCCCCGCGTCCTTCGGCAGCAGGGCTTCGGGTTTCCTCTCGCAGACGTACAGCTCGCCGTGCTCGTGCGCGTGGACCCGGCCGGGCAGGACGTCCTCCAGGGCGGCGATCCGCCGGGCGGGCCGATCGGTCGGCGGCCTGGGAGCGGGCCGCTCGATGTTCACGCGGGATAGTCTCTGCCTCAGTTCGGGATCGAGCATGGGAAAACCAAAGTGATTAGTGATGAGTGATGGGTAGATAGTAGAGAGTGAGCAGTTGGCGGTTGCGAATCGTGCCCGAATCCGGACTAATCACCATTCACTAATCACAAATGACAATTTTCCGGCTGCTAGAACTGCCGGATCGAGAGCGTCACCTTGCCGAGGACCTGCGCTTCGCGGGTGATGATCGGCTCGTAGGCGGGGTTCTCGGGCTGGAGGCGGACGCTGCCGCCGTCGTTGTAGAAGGTCTTGACGGTCGCCTCGTCGTCGAGCAGGGCGACCACGATGTCCCCGTTCACGGCGGTCTCCTGGCGGCGCGCGACGATGATGTCTCCGTGGAAGATGCCCGCGTTCATCATGCTGTCGCCGCGGACCTTCAGCGCGAAGTGTTCGCCGGACTGAGTCAGGTCGGCGGGAACGGTGAGGTAACTCTCGACGTTCTCGCTTGCGAGGAGCGGCATCCCCGCGGCGATCCGCCCGACGACCGGCACGGGCACGAACTTCGCCTGCCCGGGCGAGTACTCGCCGGGCACTTCGATACCTCGGTAGCCGTACTTCGACTTCGTGATACAGCCCTTCTGTTCGAGTGCTTCGAGGTGCTTGTGGACGGTGCGCGTCGAGCGTACGCCGATCTCCCGCGCGATCTCGCGCACGGTCGGCGACTCGCCGTTCCTGGCCATGTGCCGGCGGATCGCCTCCAGCACGTCTCTCTGTCTCTCCGTCAGCTCCTGCACCCGGAATCCTCCTGAAACCGTCTCGATTATATCACAAACGAAAGAGGAATGGAGCGGTGTCGGACGCCGACAGGTGCATTTCCCCAGAGCAGGTGCGCCTCTCGATATGCCACCAGAGTGTCCACTCGAGAAGATCGGTGTTCGGGTCCGCAGAGGGGACCAACCGCCTAGTGTCGAGTAGCCCTGAGTAGCCCTCAGGGCATATCGAGACACGGCCATGTCGCCACCCACTGAACTCGAATGCACCCGACACCGACAGCCCTGAGTGTCCGCTCTGGCGGATGTATCGAAGGGCGGCATGGCCGGCACGGAGGCACGGCCACTACGGGAGGCCGTCCTTCGATACACGCTCCGGAGAGCGCACTCAGGACTAGACGGCACCCACTACTCCAGCGCTCTGCCGCCATCACTCCATCTTCCCCGGCCCGTACATCGGCGACATCGCGCGGAGGCGTGCGACGATGCCCGAGAGGCCGTCCACGACCTTCTCGAGGTCCTCCCGCGTCGTCGCGAGGCCGAGGGTCAGCCTGATCGAGCCGTGCGCGAGTTCGTGCGGCAGGCCGATCCCCAGGAGCACGTGCGACGCCGACAGGTCGCCGGAGGTGCACGCCGACCCGCTCGAGACGCAGACGCCGAGCATGTCGAGCGAGAGGATCATGGACTCGCCCTCGATGCCCTGCACGCTCACGTTCACGTTGTTCGGGAGCCGCTTCGTCGGGTGGCCGTTCAGCCTCACGTTCTCAATCCTGGTCGTGAGCTGCTCGATCAGCCAGTCGCGGAGTCCGATGAGCCGCGCGGACTCCTCGGCCATCCCGGCCATCGCCATCTCCGCCGCCTTGCCGAGCCCCGCGATACCGGCGACGTTATGCGTCCCCGCGCGCTTCCGGTTCTCCTGGCCGCCCCCGTGCAGGTACGGCTGAATCCGGACTCCCTTGCGGATGTAGAGCGCCCCGATCCCCTTCGGCCCGTACATCTTGTGGGCCGAGAGCGAGAGGAGGTCCACGTTCAGCGCGTCCACGTTGATAGGGATTTTGCCGACCGACTGGGTCGCGTCCGTGTGGAAGATCACGCCCTTTTCCCGGGCTATCGCGCCTGTCTCGGCGATCGGCTCGATCGTGCCGATCTCGTTGTTCGCGTGCATTATGCTGATCAGGATCGTCTTGTCGGTGATCGCGCGCCGGACGGCCTCAGGGTCGACGAGGCCGAACTCGTCCACAGGAAGCACCGTCAACTCGAACCCGCGCTTCTCGAGGTACTCGCAGGTCTCGAGCACGGCGTGGTGCTCGATCGCGCACGTGATGATGTGGTTGCCCTTCTTCTCGTGCTGGAGAGCCGTGCCGATGACCGCCCAGTTGTCCGACTCGGTCGCGCCGCTGGTGAAGTAGACCTCCTTCGGGTCGGCGCCGATGAGTGAGGCCACCTTCTCGCGGGAAGCTTCCACTGCGGCTCCGGCCTCCCGTCCGAACGTGTAGAGCGTGGACGAGTTCGCGTACTGCTCGGTCAGGTAGGGCATCATATTCTCAAGCACGTCCGGGTGGAGCGGCGTGGTGGCTGCATGGTCGAGGTATATCAGTTTGCTCATGGTGTTCCTCCGTTAGTCTAGGCTACCCAGTATTGCCGGTTATGTCAACATGCTTTCGCCGAAACCTTCGGCGAAACCGCGGCTGCCGTGCCGCAAGGACAAGTTGCGGGGCGCGTCGAAGTATTGTTTGCAGTATGCAAATCCCGAGAGGATGGTGGTGCGGCAATGGCGTGGGAGAGCTGGTGGATGTGGATGATTCTCGCCGCGGTTCTGATCATCGGCGAGATGCTGACGGCCGGGTTCTTCCTGATGTGGTTCGGCATCGGGGCGGCTGTAGCGGGGCTGCTGGATCTCGCGGGCCTGGGGGTGGGCTGGCAGTTTGCCGCCTTCATCGTCGTGTCCGGCGCGCTGTTCGCGGTCTCCCGCAGGTTCGCCGAGCGGGTAACCCAGACGCAGCCGCCCGGGATCGGAGCGAACCGCCTGATCGGCAGGAAGGGAGTCGTCATCGAACCGATAGACAACATCAAGGCTTCGGGCCGGGTGACGATAGATCGCGAGGAGTGGAGGGCGCTCGGCGAGACGAACGACGCCATACCCGTTGACGCGACCGTCGAAGTCCTGGCGCTGGACGGCACGCGAGTCGTAGTCAGGCCATACAAGGAGGAGTAGCGGAATGGAACTCTTGCTGATCGTAACGGCGATCCTGTTGTTCATCATCGTCGGGATGGGGACGAAGATCATCAGGCCCTGGGAGCGCGGGCTGATAGAGCGGCTGGGCAAGTACCAGCGCACGGTGGACAGCGGTCTCACCATCATAATCCCCTTCATCGAGACCATGACCAAGGTTGACATGCGGGAGCAGGTCGTGGACGTCCCACCACAGGCCGTCATCACCAAGGACAACGTGGCCGTTGACGTGGACGCGGTGACCTACTACGAAGTCACCGACCCGGTCAAGGTTACCTACAACGTCGCCAACTTCTATCTGGCGGCTACCAAGCTGGCGCAGACGAACCTGAGGAACCTGATCGGCGACATGGCGCTCGACGAATCGCTGACCTCCAGGGAGATCATCAACACCAAGCTGCGCGAGATACTCGACGAGGCCACCGACAAGTGGGGTACCAAGGTCACCAGGGTGGAGCTTCAGCGGATCGAGCCGCCGACGGACGTGACCCAGGCGATGCACCGCCAGATGAAGGCCGAGCGCGAGAAGCGAGCGATGATCCTCGAGGCCGAGGGAAGCAGGCAGGCCGCCATCCTCTCGGCTGAGGGAAGCAGGCAGGCCGCGATACTGGAGGCCGAGGGCAAGGCGGAGGCGATCAAGAAGGTGGCGGACGCCGATCGGTACCAGAAGCTGACCGTCGCGGAAGGAGAGGCTCAGGCTATCGAAACGGTGTTCGGCTCGATCCACAAGGGCAACCCGACCAACGATCTGATCGCCATCAAGTACCTGGAGGCTCTGCCGAAGATGGCGAACGGGCAGGCGACCAAGATATTCCTGCCGTTCGAGTCGTCCGGCATTCTCGGCAGCATCGCCGGCATCGCGGAACTCCTCAAGGAGAAAGCCGCGCCCGAGAAGGACAAGCAGTAGGGGCGAAACATTGGCCCATCGGGTAGCACCTGGCGATCGGATCTGATGCCAATGGTTCGCCCGGAGTGCGAGTCAGTGTCGGTAGGGGCGACAGCATTGGCCCGTCGGATTGCGCCGGCGTCTCGGACCGGACGCCAATGCTTCGCCCACTCGAGTACGAGTAGGAGTACGATCCGATGAACATAGACAGCCTGCCGAGGGTGCGACTCGCGAGCCTGCCGACCGAACTGGAAGACGCCCCGTCCCTCGCGGCGGCGATCGGTGTCGGGCGCCTGCTCGTAAAGCGCGACGACAACACAGGCCTCGCGACCGGCGGGAACAAGGCCCGGAAGCTCGAGTTCCTGATGGCGGAGGCGCTCGATCAGGGCGCGGACATCGTGATCTCGTGCGGGGGCAACCAATCCAACCACGCGCGAATGACGGCCGCCGCCGCGCGGAAACTCGGCCTCGACTGCGTGCTCTTCCTGACGAACCCGATGCCGCACGAGTTCGAGGGCAACCTGCTCCTCGACACGATACTCGGCGCGCGGATGGTCTTCCTCGGCGACACGGGGATGGAACGACTGGCAGAGGCGATGGATGCCGAGGCGGATGCTCTCCGGTCGGCGGGACGGACGCCGTACGTCATCCCGATCGGCGGCTCGACGCCGGTCGGCGCGATGGGATACGTGACCGGCGTGAGTGAGCTTGCAGGGCAGTTGAGGAAGCTGGGGATCAGAAACCCGGACATCGTCTTCGCGGTGGGGTCTTGCGGGACGGCCGCCGGGATCGCGCTCGGATGCGAGATGTACCTTCCCGATGCCGGGCTCTTCGGCATATCGGTCAGCCAGGATGCCGCCGAGATCGTATCGCGGGTCGAGCGGATCGTCCCCGCCGCGGCGGAACTCATAGGGGCGAAGTTCTCCGGGACGACGCGTTTGACCGCCCACGACGAGTACATCGGCCGCGCGTACGCCGTCCCGACGCCCGAAGGCAAGGCGGCGATCCTGCTGGCGGCCCGTACCGAGGGGCTGATCCTCGATCCGGTCTACACCGGAAAGGCGATGGCGGGACTGATTGATCTTGCGCGCAAGGGTGTTGTCGGGAAGGGAAGGCCTGTGGTCTTCTGGCACACCGGCGGATCGTCGGGCCTCTTCGCACACGAGAAGCTCTTCCGCGACGATGCGCGGGAGCTTTCCGCTGATCTGTAGTTCCCATGGTGCTGATGGGACAAATGAGGAGACGCCCATGATCCTGAAAGACATCATCCCGATCCTGGAAGAGATCGCCCCGCCGCACTACGCGCAGGAGGGCGACTCGATCGGCCTGCAGATCGGCGATCCTGATGCCGACGTTAGCAGTATCGTCGTCTCGGTTGATGTGACCCCGGAGGTCGTCCGGGAGTGCGCGCGCCGGTCCGCCGACCTCCTCATCACGCACCATCCGCTCATCAGCCCGAACTGGCAGCCGCTCCCGAGCGTGCGGCTCGACGTGTACCCGCAGTCGCTCGTCTATCAGCTCATCAACTCGGGGATCGCCCTATATGTCATGCACACGAACTACGATTCGGCGGATGGCGGGATCAACGATACGCTCGCCGAGAAGCTGGGGGTGCTCGACGGCGAGGTCATGCTGCCGACATGGACCGACAAGCTGTTCAAGCTCGTGACCTTCGTCCCGGCGGATGCGCTCGATGCCGTTCGTGACGCGATCTCCGAGGCGGGAGCGGGTTGGATCGGCAAGTACTCGCATTGCACGTTCCAGACCCCCGGCGTCGGGACGTTCAAGCCGCTCGAGGGCGCGGAACCCTACGTCGGTAAGGTCGGCGAGTTGGAGAAGACGCCCGAGATCCGGCTCGAGACGATCGTCCCGGACGACCGCCTGCACGACGTGATCAGCGCGATGATCGCGGCTCATCCGTATGAAGAAGTCGCCTACGACGTCTACCCACTGAAGAACGAGGGGCGCACCCATGGGATCGGCCTCTGCGGAAGTCTTCGGAAGCCGACGACCTTCGGGGCGTTCTGCGAGATGCTCTGCAAGGTGCTGACCGTGCCGGACCCGCGGAAGGCGGGCGATCCGGATTCGAAAGTCGAGAAGGTCGCGATGCTCGGCGGTGGAGGCAGCAAGCGGATAGGCCTCGCGCACTCGATGGGCGCGGATGTCTACGTCACCGGCGACGTGAACCACCACCAGTTCCTCGAAGCGAAGGCGCTCGGGATCAATGTGATTGACGCCACTCACTTCTGGACCGAGCGCCCCGGCATGGTGGCCCTCGCGCCCAGGCTGAAAGACATCCTGTCGTCCGACGGGATCGCGGTCGAGTACGTGGACTACATCACACTGAGCGACTGATCCTTCCGCGAGCGCGGACACGGCTCTTGGTCCGAGCCTGGCAGGTTCGCGACTCAGAACCGCTTCGTCCAGTGGCGGTCGTTGTCGAACGTCTCGAACCCGGCGGAGTTGTAGAATGCCTTGCGGTTGTCGCCATACGACTCGACGAATGCCCGTTCCGCACCGATCGCCTTCAACCGCCGCAGCCCCTCGGTCAGCATCTCCCGGCCCAGGCCGAGCCTGCGGTGATCCGGATGCGTTGCGACCGGCTCGAACATGCCGATGTTGATCGCCGGATCGTACCACACCACGCAGAACGATGAGAGCGTGCCGTCACTGTGCCGTGTCATGATCTCCAGGTCGGGCCTGAAGAGCGGCGCCTTCTCCATGCTCGCGAACCCGGCGGAGACTTCCCTGGCCGGTCCGTGATCGAATCCCTCCGAGACCGCGTTCTGCCTGTCCAACTGATCCTCCACCTGGCATCCATCGGCGAAGGAGTAACCTTCCGGAAGCTGCGGAATGTAGTCCTTGTCCAAGTACTGGGCGTTGAAGTACTGACCGCCATCATCGCGCGGATATCCTCTCGACGCGAGCCGGTCGTTCAGGTGCTCGTAGCCCGGGCGGATCTGGAGGAAGGCGTCGTTCCCGCTCTTGTTGTGGCATACGGCCACGATGCGCCCGTCCTCTTCCCATATCCTGATGGACGTGTGCCAATGCGGCCAGCCGCCGCCCGCCGGCTCCATGTACATGGGGTTCACGAGGTACTCCGCGTACTCCCACTTCTGCGGCAGCCAGCAGCGCTGGATCTTAGTCCTGAGGTACATCTCCCTGAGGAAGTCCATTATCCTGTCGTAGTCGTCGGAGTAAGGTCTGGATGCAATCATGCGCCTGCCTCCATCCTACGGGATAATCGGCATCGGGCCCCACTGGTAGAGGTGGACCTGGAGCGGTGTGTAGTCCGCCGTGAACGAGCCGCCGGTGACGGGGATGCTCCCCCCTTCGAGCGGCAGGTTCAGCATCGAAGGCGCTCCGGCCGGCAGGGTGATCGTGGCAGTCTGAGCCTCGCCGGATACATTGACGGTGATCAGCAGACCCGACGCCCCGTTTCTGATCAGCCTGGTGTGGACCCAGCCGTTCGAGCACCCGTGGCCGCCTTCGATCGAGGGCAGACAGTAGAACGGCGTGAACGTCTTCAACTCCTGCACGAGCCGCCCGACCTCCGCCCATGCGTCGGGAATCGACGGGTAGTACGAGAAGTACAGGATCGCCTTCGAGTTGTGCGCCAGCGCCATGTAGGTCATGCAGCGCACCTCGGTCGGCGACGGGATGCCGTACCCTTCCGTCCCGCCGAAGCACTGGATTGCCGGCCAGACCGGGAAGTCCTGGCCGTGGATCTGGTGCAGGCGGTCAATGTGGTCGGTCATCGCCCAGATGTTCTGTCGGTGGAGCGGGTAGACGTCGGACATGGTGTAGTCGTCGCAGAACCGGTAGTTCCACAGCGAGTCCCACAGGAAGTGAGCCGTACCGATCGGCCTCGTCGGGTCGGCGGCGCGGACCTTCTCGTAGTAGTCGCGCTCATACTTCGGGGTGAGCCCGTGACCCTCCGGCTCGTCGTCGAGGTACCACGCGAGGATCGCCGGATGGTCCTTCCTCGCAAGCCACTCATCGGTGCCGTAGGGGATCGTCATCAGCCCGTCCGCCTGCAAGGAATCGAGCTGATCGGGCGTGACGGCGTAGATCACCGTGTTGAACCCCTTGGCGAGGACCTCCGGCCGGACGAGCGAATCCCACGCGTAGATGAAGATGCCGATCGGGAAGAACGGCTTGCCGCCCACGAGGCAGTTGCCCTGCTTGTCGAACTTGACGTATCGCTCCTGCCGCCCGATGATCTCGATATCACCCGGCTTGCGCGGTCGGATCACCCGGATGTTCCGCGCTCCTCTGCCCAGGTCTTCGCCTGAGATTGCGCCCACGATGCCGGTGATCTTGACATAGTCGCCGTGGTGGAGCGGGCGGACGTCCTCGACGATGCCCGGATCGGTGATGCGCACTCGAAGGCCCGTCGGCATGAACGCCTCATCCTCGGAAGTCGGGGTGGCGAACCAACCGTCGTTCGTGAGGCTGCCGTCGTCAATGTAGAAATCCCAGTTCGTGCCGTACATATCGTAGACCGTCGGGTCAACGACCTTGCCTATCACCGTCGCCAGCAGGCCGACGTTGTTCAGCGGGCCGAAGCTGTTCTCCGCCGGATTCCACGCCGAGACGCCCGCATTCCCCCAGGCGCTCATCGGCCATACGCCCTTGACCAGTGGCTCGGAGCCGCTCACCGTCAGTTCCATCGGACCGTACCATCCGCCGCCGACCTCCGAGCACTTCATGAGGAACGGCTCCAGGGGCGTGTTGCCGGTGCTCCGAACGGACACCGACTCGGCAATGATCTCGCGCTCCCCCGTGTGCCAGGTTCCCCTGGCCTCGGACGTATTGGCGATCCGACCGACGATGTCCACCCGGTCGCCCTCCTGAACCGGAGTCGCCGATCGCACCCGGATGCCCGCCGCGCGCTCGACTCCCTGCCCGTCGTCCTCGATGTAGAAGACCCCGCCCGATGTGCCGGCGGTCACCAGCTTGTCGGTGAGGCTGACCTTCGTGCCGCGATCGAGCAGCCGGGCCATCGCGATCGTATTCACCATGGTCGGCGTCTCGGGGTCCTCCTGGACGATGTTCACGTTGTCCACGATCATATCGCCGGAGCCGTCGCCGTCCTTCACTGAGGTAAAGCACGCGATGTTGGCGATCTGGCTGACCTGAGTCCCGGTCGTGCTCACGAGGAAGGGTACGCCGCCGGTCGGGGTGATCTCCGCGAGCGCGCCGCCTCTCGGGCCGAAGAACAGCTTGTAGGTCTTGGCGCTGACGTTTGCCTCGACGCGGACCGTATACCAGGTGTTCGCGGCATAGGTCAGAAGGAGCGGCGAGCGGACGTAGGTCTGGGTGCCGGTCTGATAGGTGATCGCGCCGGGGGCTCCGTTCGGCGAGTATGCGATATTGCCCTCGAAGGTGATCGAGGTCGCCCAGTTGGCGCCGGTGGTGGCGACGTCGCCGTTGGTGAGCCTCATGCCGAAGCCGGCGGTCGTCTGCCCGAGCATGACATCGAACTGAGCGGTGCAGCGTCCGTCAGTCACAGCGGCGAACGACGTAGTCCGAGAGATCGTGTTGCTCGTGACCACTCCCGCGCCGTTATCGTCGTGGATGACCATCCACTTGTTGCCGGCGGGAGTGCCTGCCTGCGTGAGGGCGCTAGTGCCGGCGACGGCCTTGGCGATCCTCCATCCGGTCGGTATCTGGCCGATGGTGGCGGCGTCGAAGTTATCCGCCAACAGCGTCGTCGGCGTGGACTGAGCTATGATGGGCAGACACAGGATGATGGCTGCCAGGATGAGATGCTTCATAACACCTGCTTCTTTCCGATGGGACTGCATCCCCGGCGAGGGGCCTCCTAGATCATTATACCGCAGAGAGATGAGTTCATGGTATCGTTTGGGCGCGAAATACGAATAAGGCAGGGCGATTCAGTGAATACCACTGCGAAAGGCTGGCATTGACAAGTCCCTTGCGATGTGTTAGCATATTACCAAAGTGTAAGCACGGAGGCCCATGATGGTCAGAACGCAGCTTCAGCTAACAGACGAGCTTGCGGCGAAGCTCAGGCGAATGGCAAAGAGGCAGAGGATGTCCATGGCGGAAGTCATGCGCCGGGTATTGGAGACGGCGCCTGAGAGCGAGGCTCTTCCTGATCGAGAAGAGTTGAAGAAGCGCGCTTTAGCGGCGGCCGGATCAGCGGATTTCGGCGCGCCGGACATCGCACGCCGACACGACGAATACTGGGCGGAGGATCTGGCGGATGAGCACCTTCATTGACACGTCAGCCTTCATTGCAGTATTGTCGCGCTCGGCGGATGAACATGCCTCAGCAGTCAGTACGTGGGAACGGCTGCTGGCGTCCGATGAACAGCTCGTCACTTCCAACTACGTTGTGGTGGAAACCTGTGCGCTGGCTCAGAAGCGGGCCGGAATGAGCGCCGTTCGCACGTTTCTTGATGACGTACTGCCTGTTGTACAGGTGCAGTGGGTCGATGTTGCCATGCACGCCGACGGCTCTCGCCGCGTGCTCTCGTCATCGCGACAGGGTCCGAACATCGTGGATTGCGTGAGTTTCGAGGTGATGCGGCAACTCGGCATCTCCAGCGCATTCACCTTCGATGAGCACTTCCGAAGAGGCGGATTCCGCGTACTCCCCGGGTAGCGGGAGATCAGGGAATACCGACCGGCAGCCCGGTGCGGACCGACTCCTCGATCGCTTCGATGACCCGCGTCACGACCAGGCCGTCTTCGCCGGTGACCATCGGCTCGGTGTCGGTGAGCACGCAGTCCACAAAATGCCGGATGCTGTCGGCCGCGAAGCCCTTCTGCTGACCGTAGATCGTCGGCAGGACGAGGAAGTCGGGGTACTCCGCTGAGGTCTGCGTGTAC